>DMKD01000285.1 GCA_003454605.1 Spirochaeta sp.
ATACAGATAATCTCTCCCTGGTTGATCTCCATTTTCTCGAAATTTTCCGTGGTCCCCGATTTATCTGTTCCAGGAAGTATTGTCACTGATTGAACCGTATCTTCCTCCTGACCGAGGAAGGCATTCATCTGGTTCACAAACTCAGTTATCTGGCTGAAATGAAGTTCGATATCAATCGCGTTGTCTTCAATCTCGTCTTCATCAAAGCTTGAAAAATAGTCTTCCAAAGTCAGGTGATTCTTCTCTTCAATGTCCAGATTGTTATCGTTAAAATATGAAACAACAAAGGGGTAATCTGAGACAAGATCCTCAATTTTCTGCGTGCGTATATCCAAAGTATTCAATTTCATTTTCTTCAATTATCCTTCCAACTTCATTTTACGTACATTACCCATCTGATACTCTTCACCAATTCTCGTCTCACCGAGACAGTATGAGCATAGAGCTGAAGGCATTGGAAACCGCAGTTCCTTGCCGACGAGGGTTTTTACATCGTCTTCATCATCATAAAGCAGGGTCGACAATTCGTAGCTGCCCTGGCCTGTAAGCCCGTTTACGTGCATGATAACCGCGCCCGGATTCACCGTATTTACTCGGGAGGCAAAAACCTCACGCTCGGCCTGGGACACGATATCGCCCTTTGTGATTACAACGATATCCGCAGACTTAAGCATCGGACCAATCTTTTTGGGAGTGTTGATTCCGCTGAGATTATCAATCACGCAGATTGCCTTGATTCCTTTAACATAGGGTGAACATCGGTTACAGAGACCTGCAGATTCGCTGATCAGCAGGTCAAAGTTGTTTTCAACACCCCATTTTGTTACCTCTTCAATATTACTGATGAAGTAATGATCAGGGCACAATGCTCCTGAGAGTCCCTTCTTTACAGGGATGCCGGCTTTCTCATATAGGACATCATCATCCGTATAGAGACAGTCAAACTTTGCAACAGCAGTTTTCAAATCACGCTTCTGCAGAGCCTCAATCGTTTTCAGAATAACTGCGGTCTTTCCAGATGACGGAGGGCCAGATATGGTTACAAGATTCATTTATTACACCTCAACCAGAGCATTTTCAAATACAGCTTCACAATGTTTAATCTGTCCGCTGATATCATTTCCGTAAATATAATCCCATCCAAGCCACATAAATTTATTCTCTTCAGCAATATTATTATCAATTGCAGGATTTGTGCTTGGAAAGAGACCGCTGTGAGACAGAATCTTACCGACCTCTTCAGAGGCAAAGAAATCTATAACCGGCTGAAGCTTATCAATTTTCTCCTTCTTCGAGAGCATGAAAATAGGACTGATGATTGCGCCGTCTTCAGGCCATACAGCCTTCATAGTGCCGCCTTCCTTTGCCATCTTCGTGAAGAAGTAAGGCATGATAGTCACAATAGGCCTGTTCTCTTTCTTTCGGTCGCTCTTTACCATCTGAGACGGATGAAGAGATTCGAGAAGATTTCGTCCAAGGGCCTGAACCCCGTCATCACCATAATTTTTATAGATGTTCAGAAGGATTCCGTTAAAAAGATCAAAGTCACCTACCGGCAGCGAAATTCTGTTTTCATATACCGGATCCAGGATATCTTCCCAGGTTGTCGGAACCGAATGCTCACCGAGTTCCTTCAGGTTTATCAGAAAAACAGCAGGAACGACACCAATCATAGAATAATGTCTGGCAGGATCCTTAAGTACAATATCCTTGAATGAGCTGTTGAAGGTTTCAAGCTTTGTAGTATCCTCAAATGCTCCCTGCTCCTTAAACTTTCCTATCATCTTCTCATCAAAAAACATATCGAAGCCTGCGGATATAAACAGGTCCGGAAGCTCACGGACTTCCTCGATCCCCTGTATATTATTCTCAACCCAGTCAAGGCCCATCGACGCTGCTTTGAGCTCATGGTTGATTTCTACATTATTGGTTTTTCTGTATGATTCAATAAAATTATTAAACCCTTCAAGCAGAGGTATTCGAACTGGACAGGGCAGCAGCCCGACGATGTTCAATGCCTCCAGGTCTTCACTTCTGACGTTTTCAGCAAGGGTCAGGTCAGCATTATTGTTCTTTGCTTCGATCGCTTCGGTGAGAAACTTCGCGAACAAATCATAATCAATCTGCTTAAGCATCAGGGAAATATCAAGATTTACAGATTTACCGAACTTTTCCCGCTTCTCTTTATCTTCCATATTCTGAAAACCGTTTGAAGTAAAAACGGGGATGGTCTCAGGGTATTTTTCTGTAATCTCCCAAAGGGTGCTCTTCTTATCGAAATATTCTGCCACAGTTCAGCTCCTAAAAATATTAATTAAAATTCGACAGGTTAATTTTACTGTAAGTATCATAAAGGTCATTTGAGATTCTGCTGAAATCATCACCTAATATACAATCATCAAAAGCACAATGCCCCTTACCAAGCGGACAATCACTTTTCTCAACCTTACCTTCCATAATCTCGTAGATATCTAGAAATGAAATTCCTTCCGGGTCTTTATCAAGAATAAAACCACCGGCAGGTCCCCTAACCGATTTCACAAGACCGGCCTTACTTAATTTCTGAAAGACCTTTGCAAGATGCGCCTGAGATGCATCCAGCTCTTGTGCCAGATGTTTAACTGTAAGCCGTTCAGGCTGCCTGCCCGCAATCAGAGCAAGACTGTGCATAGCAAGATATGCCCCTTCCGACATGTTTAACAGATTCATTTCCTTTCCTTTATCTATTGTGGTATTAGAATACCTAAATACCCATTTAATGTCAAGAGTTATTAGTTACATCTTTATAGATAAAATTAATCAGTTATTTTTAACCTGAGATTAGTTTCCACCGTATTTTTTAACATCGGCGGTAATTCGTTTTCATCCGCCAGAAAAGAGAAACGGCTAAAAGCATTCCTGATCTGTAAAATGATCTCACGGGTTTTTCCTGCATTCAAATCACAGAAACTTCCAAAACTCATCAGATCTTCTAAACTGAAATCATTATTTTTATTATTGAGCCAGCATTGATGGTTTTTCGTCCAGCGACCTTTCGGATCATAGGAATAAGTGAGATCAAAGGCTGGAGCCAGTCTCCATTTACCATTCCGATCCATTAGAAATCCGGTATTCTTTGTGTGATCATCCTGATTTCGGCCCAGCACATTAAAAACCGCCCTGCGGAAAATTTCTGTTACAGCCTTCTGCCCCAGACCCATTTTTCTAATCAGTAAAACAAGCTGCTCATAAGAGTTTATATCGTCCCGGTCAGCATGCGCAAGCCCGGCCCATGAAGCATAATGTAGCTTATCAAGTTTACTGTTTCGTATTATTCTATCGAATCTTTCTATCAGAAAATGCTTCTCTCCACCGGCCGCCATCAGCTTTGTTCGAGGCATGTCTATTCCTGAATCTCCAGCAATAATACTGTAAATATATTCAAGAGTCGGCGTTCCTTCAGGATCGACAGCGTCTCTGTCTCTATTGATTCTGCTATCGAACTTCAGCACCCAGTAGCTATAATCTATTCCATGATTAACAGTTCCATCCAGAAGATTTCCATTCGAAGAAAGTGCAACAAGAGCTTTTGTTCTTGCCCCGCCGGCACTTGACCCTATTCGGATAACCGACAGAGCTTCCGCCCGATCGGAAGCCGAGATAAGACTGTCATGAAAGGCTTCTTTCCTCTGCATTACTAATTCAGCCAATTCTGCCAGATGCTGGAGATCGAGAGCGGTTCTTTGCAGAGGGAGTGTTTCACCGGGAAAGTATTCCAATGCTCCCATCCCTCTGTTTGAGACATAAAGAAGTCTGTCCAGGGTACTTACTTCAGATGCAGGAATCCCCTTTTCGGCCATATAGATGTCAATCAAACGATTGCCGAAAGAATCCGGAAGCGAATCGGCTATAAATCCCGGGACTCCCCTGAAAAAGTTAATTTTCAAATCATCAAATGTAAAACGTGAAGGAGGATATGCAACCCTAACGGGCGAAACTTGGATTCCCGAATTCATATAAGCAGGATCATATTCAAAGGTCGCAAAGCTTTTCTGATCAGGAGAATAGCCAAGATAGCCGATGACAGTTCCCCACAACTTTACCTTAACGATTTTACTCATTCTTCGTCGCCCCATTTAAAATCCGACTTACGGGCATTGCTGCTCCGCACCCTCTTCGGCAGTTTTTTTACCGGCTCATTCATCGGGCTGTATTTATCAACATCGGTCAATAGATTCTCCAGCCTGTCCAGTTCATCTATACTTCGCAGAAGGCGAATAAAACTTTTCATGCTTATTGCGGAAATGCCTTTTCTGAAGTTGTAAAGAGTTTTCCTTGAAACACCCGATACAGCCTCAATATCGGTATCTTTCATTTGTTTTTTTATTCTGAGGGCATCGAACTTCCCGGCAAGATCTTTGATAATGGCATCTTCTTTCATCAAGCTATAATCCACAATATCCCCTTATGAGTAATATATTGCATATTATAGCATATTATTTGATTATATAAGAACTATATTTCTCATAATATAGAACTATATGGTTTTATTAATCTTAAGCAGGTAAAGGCAGAAAGATATCCTTCATCAGTAAGCTTTCTGCCTGAACCCTGATAATTACATCCTCATATGCATACCAAAACCAAATCCTCCGGAAACAATGTAGAGATCCGGTTCGAAAGTGACATCGCCGGATTCAACCTGAGCCTTTGCCCTCTTTACTGCTGTACCCGATGAGATGATGTTATTTATCAGATACAACACCCCTCCACCGGCCATCACTCCAAAGGCAGGAAGCATCTCG
>DMKD01000427.1 GCA_003454605.1 Spirochaeta sp.
CTGGCTACGCGAACCGACTGCATAAAACTCAGCTTCTTCGGGTATGTTATTTAATGCGGTTGCGAATCTATTCGCAATCTTTCCGGTGCCTATCACACCCCATTTGTATTTCTTCATCTTAACTCCTGCTAAATATTAGTAATTGTCTACATTATTACAGGTTTCGGTTACTATTTAAAGTCTCTAACATAAACTTAATTGCAAAATATTTTCATTTTTTATCTAATATTTTTCAAATTTCTTTTGACAAATTGCAATAATGGGTATATCCTGAGCAAAATTATTGGAAAAGGAGAAAATATGGAACTTGGTGCATTGCAATCAGTAGTAGATTTTTTTCTAGGACTGGGCGCATCCGTTCTTCTCCCGATCATCCTCTTTATACTAGCATTGGTATTTGGAGCGAAACCGGGAAAAGCTCTCAGATCCTCGCTGATGTTCGGCGTTGGATTCATCGGACTTAATCTTGTAATTGGACTTCTCATGAATCAGATTGGTCCGGTATCACAGGGTATGGTAGAAAGATTTGGGCTCAAACTTGATATTATTGATGTAGGCTGGCCCGCCTGTGCTTCTATTGCATTCGGCTCAAAAATATCTACTATCATCATTCCGGCAGGTATCCTGCTTAACCTTCTGCTGTTGTTTACCAGAGTCACAAAAACTATCAATATTGACATCTGGAACTACTGGCACTTCGCCTTTGTCGGCGGACTTGTACAGTGGGCAACAGGAAACATCTGGTACGGTCTTATTTCAGCCCTGATCTTCTCAGCAGCAATGCTGTTTATGGCAGACTGGACGGGTCCTGCAATCCAGCAGACCATGGGACTTCCCGGCATATCAATCCCTCATGGATTTACTGCCGCTCCGGTTCCCTTCGCTATTGTTATCAACAAAATTATCGACCTCATCCCCGGTCTTCGAGACATCAAGGGTGACCCTGATACAATCAAGAAGAGATTCGGCCTCATGGGTGAACCCTTAATCATGGGTTTTGTTATTGGTTTTATCCTTGCTGCAGTTGCCTACCTTGGTGACGGTCCATGGACCGGCTGGTTGACAAAGATGCTTACAGTATCAGTTTCACTTGGTGCTGTTATGGTTCTTATGCCCAGAATGGTTTCACTTCTCATGGAAGGTCTTATTCCATTGTCAGACGCGGCTCGTGACTTCCTCCAGAAGAGAGCCGGTGATAGAGAAATCTACATCGGTCTCGACTCTGCTATTATTGTAGGACATCCTACCGCAATCTCAACCGGGCTTATCATGGTTCCAATCACATTGATTCTTGCTATTATTCTTCCCGGAAACAGAGTAATCCCTTTCGGAGACCTCGCAGTACTGCCCTTCCTCGTAGCTATAGTTATTCCTATCGTAAAAGCGAACATTTTCCGTTCGGTTGTTATCTCAACTGTTTTCATGATTCCGTCTATCTATATTATGAACTTCCTCGCTGAAGGAACAACAGCAGCAGCTCTCGCAGCTGACTTCGCACTTCCTGAAGGCGCAAACCTCGTTACTTCTATCTGTGACGGCGGGAACTGGATTCCTGCACTCTTCCTGAGAGTTGCTGACAACTTCTGGCTTGGCAATATCATCATCGCAGTTGCTGTTGCGGTTCTTTTTATCATTCTTAAAAAGAAACCCGATGCAATGAACAAACTTGCCGGTTATGATGCAGAAAAAGCAAATAACTAAAATTTAATATCGTTATTATCTCCCCCTAACCGGGGGAGATAATATTCAAACAATTCGAGGTGAAACAAACAGTGAAAATTGAAGATATTTTAAAAGCAGAGTGCATCTTAGGGAATATAGAAGCCCCCTCAAAAGAAGCTGCTCTGAAAATAATGGCTGAGAAACTGTACAGCCTTGGGTATGTAAAAGAATCCTATATCCAGGCGATACAAGACAGAGAAGCAAACTATCCTTCAGGACTGCCGATGGAAGATCTAAAGATCGCCATCCCTCATACAGACGCTGATCACGTAAACCAGTCAGTAATCTGTTTTGCCAGACTGCCGGAGGATGTTGAATTTTCAGTAATGGGTGATCCTGATCAGAAAATACCCGTCAGACTGATTTCAATGTTTGCACTAAAAGAGAAAAAGAAAATCGGAGATCTTCTGGAAACCCTGATTACAACATATCAGGATAATAATGTTCTAAAAGCTCTCCTGAATGCTGAAGACGACACAGCAATTTACAACATTCTTTACGATAATGTAGGAAAAAACCTGAAGGCATCATGATGAGTTATACTACCGGCCGAAGTGCCTCCCCGGGCATTTGCTCCGGCAATGCCTTTATTTATATTGAACAGGATCTCTCATTTGAAACAGCTGATGTTACTGATACAGATGCAGAGATCGCGCGCCTTCACAGGTCATTTGATAATTCAAAGATTGAGCTGGAAGAGATAAAAAACAGCCTCAGCGGGGATCTCGGTGAGGAATTCGGTCATATTTTCCGAGCTCAGATGACTATGATAGAGGATGAAGAGTTTTTTCAGGAGATAACCGACATTATAAATGATGACAGGATTTGTGCAGAAGCCGGTTTGAAGATGATTTTTACCGGCTATTCAGATCTCTTTGCTTCATTAGGTGAGAACGATTACAACAGGCAGAGGCTTCTCGATCTCACCGATGTATATAAAAGAATTCTCAGGAATCTTCTGGGACTTCCCGCAAAGGATCTTTCAGGTGTTCCTGAAAACTCAATTATTATAGCTGAAGACCTCATGCCCTCGGATACGGCCCTTATGAACAAGGGAAATGTCAGCGGCATAATTACTGAAAAAGGCGGAGTAACTTCACACGTGGCTATTCTTGCCAAAAGCCTTGGAATTCCGGCCGCAGTCGGAGTATCGGGTGCTGCCAGTCTTTCTGCCGCGGGCAATGAGATTCTTCTTGATTCCAGAGACTTTGAATCCGCAAAAATATGGTTCACAGCAGATGCGGCTGAGAAAAAGAGTTTTGATTCAGAGAAGAAAAAGTATTTAGAAAGAATTGAGAGTTTAAATGCTGTGAAAGGTCTGGAAGCAGTGACAGTTGACGGTCATAAAATAGAGCTTTCTGCAAACATCGGCTCAATTGAAGATCTTGAATCTGCGATGAGCTTCGGTGCGAAGAGCGTCGGGCTTCTCAGAACCGAGTTTTTCTTTTTGGATACATCAAGTCTGCCTGATGAAAACAAGCAGTACTCTTTTTATAAGAGTATAGCCGAAAAACTGAATCCGGGAATGGTAGTGATACGAACTCTGGATATAGGCGGAGATAAAGAAGTTAAATGTTTTGACCTGCCTGCCGAAGATAACCCCTTTCTGGGACTTAGAGGAATAAGAGTATGCCTTCAGTACAAGGAAATCTTTAAAACTCAGCTTCGCGCCATATTAAGAGCTGCCGCCCATGGAAATATCAAAATGATGTTTCCGATGGTTGCCGATCTGACCGAGTACAGAGCAGCAAAGGACCTTATCGATGAATGCTCAGTCGAGCTGAAATCTGAGGGTCTTGAGTATAGCAGCGAAATTGAAATTGGAGTTATGATTGAAACACCCGCTGCAGTAATGATATCGGATATCCTCACCGATGAATGTGATTTCATCAGTATCGGTACAAACGACCTGACACAGTATGTACTCTGTGCTGACCGAGTTAATGAAAATGTTTCCGATTATTATCGGATTTTCAGCCCGGCAATTTTCAGAGCGATGAAAACGGCCTCGGACAATGCTCACAGCAACGGTAAATGGGTCGGCATCTGCGGTGAACTCGGCGGCATTTCAATCGCAATTCCCGCATTGATAGGACTCGGAATTGATGAATTGAGCATGACCGGCCAAATGCTTCCGGAAGCTGTTTCTATTATCCGTTCTTTAAACTTTGAAGACTGTAAAATAGCAGCTGAGGAGCTTCTAAAGTTAAAAACTGAAAATGAAATTAAAACTTTTCTTCAAAGCAACTATACGTAGTATAGTAATTGTACAAATTATATAGGAGTAATTTATATGGCAAAAAAAATTCTGGTTTCCTGTGGAACAGCAGTAGCCACTTCAACAGTAGTCCTCAGAAAGATCGAGGAGAATCTCGAAGAGAAGGGAATCAAGGTAAATCTGATTCAGTGCAAAGCAGCTGAAGTACCCTCAAAACTCGACGGAGTAGATCTCATCGTTACAACCACCCCGGTTGGAGATGTAGGTGATATCCCGGTAATTCAAACCCTGTCGTTTCTCACCGGAATTGGTGTCGATGCCGACATGGAAAAGATCATTTCATACATCAAGGAATAGTAATGATTGAATCAGTTTCAATGGGAAAGCTTCTTTTTAAGGGAAAGGTCTCCCGCTCGGATACTATTGTATACAGCGATCACATGAACACCAAATGGTGGATTGAAAGCAGAACGACAATTGAACCTGTAGATCTTGAAGATGTATTCAAGGCTGAACCCGAAGTTGTCGTTGTAGGGCTTGGATTCATGATGCCCATAAGGATAAGTGATGAAGCTGTTGAAGCCATGAAGGCGAAAGGCATTGAGGTACATGTAGATAAGGCTGAAAAGGCAGCCGAACTTTTCAATAAGTTTTCTTCCAGTAAGAAAACCGTTGGATTGTTTCATTTACTTTAATATATTAAAGACAGCATGAAAAATAAACGATTAAGGCTGGATGGAATAACCGGCGTACTGCAGTTAGAAGAGAAAACTACTCTCAAAGAGCTCGCGGCAAGGTTTGATGTCTCAACCGCTACAATCAGGCGTGATATAAAACTTCTGGAAAATTCAGGCCAGGTTTATCAGGGTAAGGGCGGTGAAGTATTTTATAGAAAAGATTATCCCGGCCCTACCCGTGAAACCATGCTGAGCAAATTTATAAACGAGAAAATCAGGATAGCCGAATATTGTTCTACCCTGATTAATGAGAGAGAGAGTATCATGATCAGCCCTGGTGTTATAACCACACTTGCCGGAAGAATCTTCAGCGGGCTTGATTTTGAATTCAGAGTAATTACGAATTCTCTGACTTTATCTCTCGAACTTTCCGAGCTTGAACATATAAGTTTGTTCATGCTTGGAGGAGAGATAGAAAAACAGTATTCAACTATTAAAAAGCCCGGCCGCGATCCAATGTCCGGCATACAGTATGCCGACAAACTTTTTATGACGGCTGATGGAATAGATGCCGAATACGGGATGACATATTTTGAATCATCGAGGATTCCTGTCATTAGTGCAATGATGAGTGTTGCAAAAGAGATTGTTCTCATTGCAGATTCATCGAAGTTTGGAAATGTCTGTTTCAATTATCTGGATAATTTATCCAGGATTGATAAGATTATAACCGATGAGAAACTCAATAAAAACATTAAAAAAGCGTTCATTAATGAAGGAATAGAACTTATTACGGTGTGAGGTGTCATGTTTCAGAAATTAATAGAATCACTGCTTGGAGAATGGGGCCCGGAGGCTATTTCATTCGTAAACGAGCATCAATTGATAATAAGCATAGTCGTTGTAGCTTTCGGCGTTATTTTGATCGTCAGAAAACGACGAAAACAGGCACAGGACAATGCAAATGACGAACAGAAGGAGAACAAGGAATGAAAGAACTTGAAATAGTAGTTAAAAATGATACCGGTCTTCACTCAAGACCTGCGGATGTATTTGTCAGAACAGCAAAACTTTTTGAATCAAAAATTACGGTTTCCAAGGGTGAGAAAACCGCTAATGCCAAAACAATAATTAAAGTAATACTTTTAAATGTATCGCAGGATGATGCGATCAAAATTACTGCTGAAGGTCCTGATGAAGATGCAGCTGTTGAAGAGCTGAAACTTCTGATTGAATCTGATTTTGAAAAAATCAACGACGCGGTAAAAATATAATTAAGCGCTTTTAAATCCTTTTAAGGCGACTGTCGGTTCAAATAATCGGCAGTCGCCTTATCTGTTATCAGGGTATTAATAAATCCGCCCTTTATTGCAGCAAAAAGGGCTACACGTTTGTCAGGTCCTCCGGCAGCGCATACTACGTTAGGGATTTCCTTCAACGTTTCTCCTGTAATTCCGACCTCAAGCCTATGCAGTTCAGAATCGATACAGTTTCCGTTCTTATCAAAGTAACGCAGACAAATATTCCCCACAGCCTTTTTATCACGCAGTTCCCTTATGTATTCCTCTTCAATTACTGTCTGATTAAGCCAGGTATAATTATTTTCAATACCAGAAATGCTTAAAAACACAGAATCACAGCGCGGCATCAAATCAAGCACCGATTTAATTGATTCTTCATGGACGAGGGTAAATTTAGCAACCTTGTTTTTCATATATACCGGGGCGTAGAGCAGAACCGGGTTGGCTCCTAATTTGGAGGCAAACAGGCGTGTAACCTCATCGGGCTGAACATCCCGGCTCAGGTCCCCCATATTACCGACAAGCTGTACAATTTTGAGCTCGGGAAATACTCCGGCTGCGGAAGGCAGATGCTGAGCCATGCTGTACATCGTCCGTCCCCAGGAAATTCCAATAATATTCTGACCGGCAGCTGTCTGCAGCGTATAATCAGCTGCCGCAGCTCCAAGTACATCATACAACTGTTCATCCTCGGCTTCAGGGGTAACAATAACCTGTTTAAGTCCATATCTGGATTCAAGCAGGCCTTCCAGTTCAACATAACTTTCATCGAAGCCCGCAATTCGTATTTCAACAACGCCCTCATCGCGGCACCGTTTCAGCAGGCGGTTAACCCGCTGACGCGACATTCCCAGCCGCTGGGCTATCTCATTCTGAGTCAGTTCAAGCTTGTAATAATAATACGCAATCTTAGTCAGTATCTTCTTATCTGTCACATATCCCCGGCTTCAAAAACAGAATCGATCACTTTCTGGTTTCTTTTTGAAAATGCTTCCATCATACTAAAAAAACCGGCATCATTGTTCAATACAGCTTCGGTGAATTTTTCAAACTCACAGCGGTACTGATCTACAGCCGGTGTCCTTATTGTTCTCTCATCAATGCCGTTTCTCATCGTAACCTCAGCCGGTACATCATTCGCCGTATTGAAGGGGACTTTCACTTCAACACTGCCGCCGGTTCCAAGAATCCTGATCTTCTGCTCATCAAACAGTTGGGTGGAAACTGTAACAATACTGTGGCAGTTTCCGAAATCCATCATAAATGAGGTGAGCTGATCTGTCTTGAATATCGGATCATTATCTATAAGGCTCTGAACACTCAGGGGCTCTCTGCCTAATAGCAGATTGGAAACCGCGACACCGTAACAGCCGATATCACGCATTGCCCCGCCACCGTTTTCAGCCTTATTTCTAATGTTCCGGGGGTCGGTGTTATCATATGAAAAAATGCACTGAATTGATTTCAACTCACCTAACTCGCCGATATCCACCATTTCTTTTATCTTAATCCACTGCGGGTGAAATCTGAACATAAATGCTTCCATCAGAAATACACCCTTGTCGGCACAGTAGGCAAAGGCTTCATCTACCTCAGCCGATGACATACAAAGCGGTTTTTCACAGACAATATGCTTACCCGCATCCGCCGCCTTCTTTATCCACTCGAGATGCAGATCATTAGGCAGCGGAAGATAAACAGCATCGATTCCTTCATCATCAATCAGGGCCTGATAACTGCCGTAGGACTTTATGAATCCGAAGGCTTCAGCAGCTTCAGCTGCTCTTTTCGTATCCCGGGAGGCAATACTATAGAGTTCAGCCCCTTCCAAGCCCTTTAACGGCCTATGCACCCTTAGTTTGTAGTGTCCACTTATACCTAGTACACCCCATTTTAAAGTTTTCACGATTGCCTCCTTCGCAATTATCTATTCTTCGTCTATTATAAACTTTGAAACCTTATTAATCTCAATTATGTTCGATTCATTCGTACGCAGCGGCGGACTGCCGGCAAGTACGACTATCATATCATCACCCTTTAGCACCCCCTTTTGAAGAAGAGGTTTTACCGAGCTTGAAATAAGATCATCTGTGGATTCCGGCAGATTTATCAGTTCGGGATAGAGTCCGTATGAGAGTGAAAGTTCACGGGCAATCCTCTGTTCATGGCAGCGGACATAGATGGGTATTCTACCTCGAAACGATGATATCAGCCTCGCTGTCAAACCCGAATAGGTATGAACAATGATTGCCTTAATAGGCAGCTGCTCTGAGGCCTCAATAGCAGCCTTAACGAGAAAATTTCTAACCTCGCCTGATTTTTCAGATAAGCCGTGCTTCCAGAGCCCCTTGCGGCTGTCCTCGGAAGCCTTCGCAATCTTCACCATTGTCGAGACAGATTCAAGCGGATATTTACCGTATGCTGTTTCTCCGCTGAGCATGAGCGCGGCGCTTCCATCTAAGACAGCATTTGCAACATCGCTTACCTCAGCCCTTGTGGGTCTGGGATTATCGACCATTGATTGCAGCATCTGTGTTGCAGTAATTACAGGTTTTGCCCGTTTAAGACAGTACTTGATTAATCTTTTCTGAATCGCCGGAACCTCTTCAGCCGGAATCTCAATGCCAAGGTCACCCCGGGCAACCATAATGCCGTGACAGACTTTTAATATCTGTTTGGCATTATCTACGCCCTCACGATTTTCAATCTTGGCGATAACCTTCACATTGCTGTCATAGCCGGCTAAAATCTCGTTAATCTCATTAACGTCGTCGGCGCTGCGTACAAAAGAATGTGCTATGAACTCAACCTCGTTCTGTGCAGCGAATTTAATATATTCCCGATCTTTATCAGTGAGCGCCGGCAGATTAAGATGGACTCCAGGGATATTTACACTCTTCCTGTTTTTAATGACGCCGCCATTTTCAGCCAAAGCATAGAGACACTGCTCTTTTTTTTCGGTTACCCTGAATGACGTTTCACCGTCATCTATCAGAATTTGAGCGCCTTGAGGTACATCCTTGACGATATTTTTATAGCTTACAGGAATCTTCATAACATCGCTGTCAATATCGACTGCTGTGCAGCTTGAACTCCCAAAAGCCACCCGCTCGCCGGTTTTAACTTCAATATTATCTTCAAGTTCTGCAGTCCGGATTTCGGGTCCCTTTGTATCAATCAGAATTCCGGCAAAATCCGAAACAGCCCTGATATTTTCAATTACTTTTAATGATTCTTCCGGACTCTGATGTGCTGTATTAAGCCTGAAAACATCAACGCCCCTTTCAATTAATTCCCGTACAAAACCGACATCACAATGCCGATCTGAAATTGTTGCAACAATTTTTGTCTGTTTTCTCATAATTTCAATATAGCATTACTGGGTTTTTATGGTAAGCTTTTACCATGAAAAACGTCTTGATTTTATATTTTTCAGGAACCGGCAATACTCTGTGGTTATCGAAACGCTTCGCCATTAAAAAATGGATAATTACCTTAGTTTCTTTGTAATAAAAAAGCTAATTGCTTGACTATTAATGCCGGCGCAATTACTATTTGCTAATGACTTTTGTCCAGGGTCTCTTAGCCGGAGTAGATGAACTCCGACACAAGGCTCACTTATTTAAAATAAGGAACCCTTTCATCTATGAAAGCATAAAATTCCTGTTCTTCTCTTTTTTTATCATTCTGTTTGTAGCGCGTGGCCTCAACGGATTAAATTACCGCTGGCAGTGGTACCGGATGTCGGATTACATCTACGAAATTACTGAAAACGGGATTTCAGCAGGACCGCTGCTCTCAGGTTTAAGACTCACGCTGTTTGTATCTGCTGTTTCTCTGATTCTTTCTGTTGTCATAGGGTTTGTCAGCGCACTGTTCAGACTATCTGAATCGGTAACCGCAGTGATTGTATCCAGAGTATATCTGGAAGCCGTCAGAAATACACCGCTTCTTATCCAGTTATTTCTTATATATTTTGTAGTGTCTCCGATTCTCGGCATAGGCAGAATGTTATCAGCAATTCTCGCTCTGAGTCTCTTCGAAGGAGCGTACACATCTGAGATTATCCGTTCAGGAATTATCTCGATTGAAAAAGGTCAGTGGGAAGCAGCTCATAGTATCGGACTTTCCAGGGTACAAACCTATAGACGAGTAATTCTGCCGCAGGCCTTCAGGCAGGTATTGCCGATGCTTGCTAGTCAGGCAATCTCGCTCGTAAAAGATTCAGCCCTGGTATCTACTATCGCAATCTATGAACTGACAATGCATGGTCAGGTTGCTATATCAGAATCATTTCTCACCTTCGAAATCTGGTTCACCGTCGCTGCAATCTATCTGATAATAAACAGCTGCCTTTCACTGATTATCCATATTTTTGAAAGACGAATGAATAAGGTCAGTATATGAAAGAAAAAATCATCGGGGAAACTATCATCGAAGTAGATTCCGTCAGCAAAACTTTCGACCGCAGGATCAAGGCGCTTCGGGACGTCAGCCTGAAGGTAAAACAGAAAGAGGTAGTAGTAATAATCGGCCCCTCTGGTTCGGGTAAATCTACCCTTCTTCGCTGTCTTAACGGGCTTGAAGAAACAGAAAGGGGTTCGATTATTATCGACGACACCCCGCTTGATGAGCATCATAAAAACAGGCTTAAGATCAGGACTGAGGTCGGTATGGTATTCCAGAACTTCAACCTTTTTCCGCATATGACAGTCAGGGACAACATTAGGACCGGTCCCAGGTTTGTCCGCAAAGAAGCCATCGACGAAGTTGATATTCGGACTGAGGATCTTCTTGAGAAGGTAGGCATAACCGACAAGATTGACAGTTTCCCGCGTCAGCTGAGCGGAGGTCAGCAGCAGAGGGTAGCTATAGCACGCGCACTTGCAATGAACCCGCTTATTATGCTTTTTGACGAGCCTACAAGCGCCCTTGACCCGGAAATGGTAGGAGAAGTGCTTGAAGTTATGAAAACTCTGGCTCACGAGGGTATGACAATGGTTGTAGTAACCCATGAAATGGGCTTCGCCCGTGAAGTGGGAGACAGAATAATTTTCATGGACGAAGGTAAAATAGTGGAAGAAAGCAGCGTTGAAGACTTTTTCGAGAACCCTGAAAAAGAACGCACAAAGTTGTTTTTAAGTAAAATACTCGACAACGGGGGATGTGAATGAAAAAAATTGTTTTAAAACATGGGATTCTACTGCTCGTATTGATACTCAGTGTCACACTGATATCCTGCGGAGGCAATTCCGGCTCGGACGATGCCGACGATAAGATGGAGAAAAACACCGTCAGCCAGCTTGATGATATCATCAAACGCGGTACCCTGAAAGTCGGTTTATCGACCTTTGTACCCTGGGCTATGCTCGATAAAAAGGGCGACATAGTCGGCTTTGAGGTTGATGTGGCCAAACAGCTCGCTGACGACATGGGTGTTGAGATTGACTTTATCCAGACTAAATGGTCGGGAATTATTCCGGCGCTTCTAACCGGTAAGTTCGATATTATAATAGGCGGAATGTCTATCACACCGGAAAGAAATATTTCGGTTAATTTTACTGATGCCTACGAATACAGCGGTCAGTCAATTGTCGCCAATATAGACAGGGCTCCCGGGCTTACAACCCTGGAACAGCTGAACAATCCTGATATCGTCCTTGCGGCCAGAACCGGCAGCACCAGCGTTACCGCAATTGAACAGTTCCTGCCGAATGCGGAAGTGAGACTCTTTGATGATGAACCGCAGGGTGTTCAGGAGCTTCTAAACGGCCGTGTTGATGCATGGGTATCCTCCTTCCCCTTTCCTCAGCTGCAGGCTGAGAAGTATCCGGATAAACTCTATATTCCGATCACACCGGCAATTTTCAGGGAAGAACCTATCTCATTTGCGGTCCGGAAGGGAGAACACGATTTCATGAACTTCCTCAATAACTGGATTACCCTTAAATGGGGCGACGGATTTCTCGACTCAAGATACCGGTACTGGTTTATGGGTGAAGAGTGGATGGATCAGGTGGATCTGAGCTCGGAATAATCTATTTTGCCGAAGGGGCTTTTTCAGCTCCTTCGGGATACTAATTGTAATAACTATGACGACTGGACAAAAGAAAAAATTCAAACTAATTGATCTCATCCTTATTACATTGATAATCGCGCTCATAATCTATGTACTCTACCGGATCAGAGTGTCAATCCGATATGAGTGGTCGTGGGATATTATACCTAAGTACCTCTTCCGCTTTGATGATGACAGAGGCCGCTTTGTTGCTTCAACTATAACTCACGGCTTCATTATGACGATTAAACTCAGTATATGGGGAATTATCCTCGGGACCCTGATCGGCGTCATTATGGGCATCCTCAGAGTCCAGAACGGACTTTTCGGAAGATTTCTCGGTCGAATCTATGTTGATATTATCAGAAACATCCCGCCGATAGTACTCGTATTCATCTTTTACTTCTTCTTCAGCAGCCAGATTCTGGATAATCTCGGCTTTGAAGAAGCAGTTCTCAGAGCCGGTCCGGCTATGCAGAATTTTGTTCGGATAATCTTTATTGATCCCAAACTGCTGAATGAGTTCCTTTCCGCGGCATTAAGCATCGCCATTTATGAAGGAGCCTATATCACTGAGATAGTCCGCGCAGGGATTGAGAGTATACCGAAAGGACAATGGGAAGCAGGTCATTCTATAGGATTATCGCGTTTTGCCCAGTTCAGACATATAATACTGCCCCAGGCATTCAAGAATGTTATGCCTCCCTTATCAGGGCAGTTTATATCAACTATTAAAGATTCTGCAATTGTTTCGGTTATCTCAGTACCGGAACTGTCGTTTCAGGGCATGCAGGTGATGGCTTCAACCTATGCTACATTTGAAACATGGATTGTTATTACTATTCTTTATTTCGTACTCACCTTCAGCTGTTCTTCAATTTTCAGCCGCCTTCTTAAAAAAATGCAATCAGCGGATTAATCAAAAAAAGCTGCCTGAGACAAATGCTGGAACGTCTTCGACGGAACGTCTTTGACGTTATGCATAAGCCTTGGGAGCTCTATAAGTAAAAGACCACAGGTAAAAGACAGCTGCCTTTAACCCACTCAGGTCCTGTTGAAATTAGTCAGCGAGAATTGCGTCTACCGGACAAACATCCATACATGCGCCGCAACTGGTGCATAAATCGGGGTCGATCCATCTAACATCATCTTTTTCGCTGATTGCTTCCATTGGGCATTCTGCTTCGCAGGCGCCGCAATTGGTGCATTCATCTGTAATTTTATAGGCCATTTAAGTACCTCCACTAAAGATTTCGTGATTATAATATTACTGTGTTCATCTAAATGTCAACAGAAAATATCGTTAAACAAAATAAAACAGACTATTTTTTCTTATGTCTATTCTTTCTCAGTTTTTTCTTTCTCTTGTGTGTGGAGATTTTATGTCTTTTTCTCTTTCTTCCGCAGGGCACCCTGAGCTCCTTTAAATTGATATGTAAACAATCAAAATAATTGTTAAAAGTCGTTGGCCGATTATGCATGAAATCGTTAATTGTTTCAAGTGGTTTATGTGCTTGCAATACGGCTGGTATGGGGGTATATTTTATTCAATAATGGAAAAGTTGCTGGATACAATAGTTTTTAAATATTCCGATCCTGAGATTTCAAACATTTGTGCAAACACCATTGTTACTGATAATGAGTATCCGCTATTTTTCAGCCAGAGTGAAGACACCTTCATCAAAAGCGATTCCCCTTTCCACATTCCTTCTTTTTCAATACATCATGATGTTGAACAAATAGTCCCGTCAGAGGAGTATCTCTCCGCATTACGGTCCGTCATAACTAAGCTTGCCGGAATATTCCCCAATATTTTCGTCGGAACAAGGTATTATTTCGATCCTGCAGAGGTTTTGAGGCCATGTTTTATTCAGATATTCAAGATAGAGGACTGTCATTATCTGTATCTACTCAGGCTTGATCTCAATATAAGGCTTTCAGACAATGAAATAATCACCCAGGCAACCAACGACAAAACAGCAGAATTCACCACTGAAAAACTCGTTCTTGAGAGCACAATCATCCCTATTCATAAACCCGATATTTCAGCTTCGGGCGGTGAGATTCCGATAAACCGGCTCTTTAAATCGACATGGGTCAGTGAATCGGGCTCGGGCTACCACATAAACGGAGAATGGATTGATCGTGAGCTTACGAAGATTCTCAGTGCACTCTATCTGCCTGACAATACCCATTCTTATCCTTATTATCCTTTTAAATGCGATTTTAATACTGTCACCCTCTGTCCGGCCGCTCTTTCTGCCCCGGGAAGAAAAGGTTTTCTCAGTTATCTTCATAAATCACTGCCTATGATAAAACCGGTGCTTCCGGATATTGAGGCAGTACTAAGAAATGAAAAATTCAGCAAAGATCTTCCCATCTATATCGACCTGAAAAGGAGAATACCTGATGAGTGGACAAAAACCTGGTCATCGCTTAAAATCAGTCCCTATCTGAATGAGAATGAGATGAGGGAATACAGTCTTGAGTACGAATTTTCGAAATAAAAAAATCACAGTCATGGGGCTCGGCCTGCACGGCGGAGGAAGTGCCTCAGCGCGTTTTTTCGCTGAATCCGGAGCAATTGTCACTGTAACCGATCTGCACAGCAGAGAGGTGCTGCAACCGTCTATACAGGCCCTTTCTGACCTGAGCATTCGTTATGTACTCGAAAAGCACGAGATCTCCGACTTTGAAAACGCGGATATTATCATCAAAAATCCAGCTGTCAAACCTGATTCTCCCTATCTGAAAGCCGCATCTGATGCAGGTGCTGAGATTGAAACGGATATTTCAACATTTCTACGAATGAACAGGCGCCCGGTGATTGCCGTTACCGGCAGCAAAGGGAAATCGACGACTGTTTCAGCTCTCTATCATGTTCTCAAAAAAATTAATCCTGATTCTGATCTCGGCGGAAATATAACTGTCTCTCCGCTTACCTTCTTCAGTGATGAAAAAAATGGAAGCGGTGCACCGGTCATCCTTGAACTTTCATCCTGGCAGCTCGCCGATATTGCCGGTCGGAATCTGCTCAATCCCGCTGCCGCGGCAATAACGAATATCATGCACGACCATCAGGATCGCTATCAATCA
>DMKD01000443.1 GCA_003454605.1 Spirochaeta sp.
AGGAATGCCTTTACGGAGACAGGAATTTATGATTAGAATAGCTAAACAGACAGACCCAAAGAAGCTTAAAGAGCTGAAAGACAAAATCAATGATCCTGCTTATCTCGATGTTGCGATTAGCAGGATTGCGCAAACTTTAACGAAGGAGCTGATCAACCAGAGGGAAACTTAATGAGTGAAGAAAACCGAGACAACAGCAACGAACAGTCAAAAAAGCGTGACGGTAAACGACGGCGCTACAGGAACAACAGAAGGTATCAGAAAAAGGATTTTCCTATATGTCCTTACTGTGGTAACTCAGTGAAAGATATCTACACAGCTATAGCATCTGAAGAAGGTGAAGCACCGGCGCATTTCGACTGCATTATCAAACAGCTTGAAAAGCGGGAAACGCTTGAAAAAGACGAGAAGATCTGTTATCTCGGTAGAGGCAGTTTCGGGATTATTAAAACCAGAAACGGCAGCACAATGAAGTTTTTTGTCAGGAAACGAATCCAATACGAAAAAGAAGAAAAGAAATTCGATTGGCGGAAGAAGATCAGTAACAGAATTAAAAAGTAACTGCAGCTCTGCTGCCGTTATAAGCGCCGCTATTTAAGCGAAAACCGCAAAAAAAGGGGTTGTGCAGCCTAGGCTGTACAACCCTGTTTTATTTACAAAATAGTTATCAGTATTTTCGAAGTGCAGTAAGCAGTTCGTTTGCCTTCATTTTTACAGGGCGGATATAATTTCCTCCGGCAATAGCAATAATGGCCTGAAATGCAAGAGGATCAGATAAGCCTGAGTTTGCTTCAGCAATTTTTTCAAAAGACAGAAGGGCGGAGTAAGCAAGATTATCATCGGGTCCGAGAACATTCTGAGTAAGAACAATGCTGGCAACGGCCTGTGAAACCTGATTGTTATCGTTCATACCGAGTTTACCGAGTGCATAGACCGCTTCGGAGAGAACCATAGGTTCATTATCTTTTAATGCTATATCAACCAGAGTGTTTTTTGCATCTTCACCTCCGAGTTCTCCAAGAAGGGTGCAGGCTTCTTTACGGATGATCGGCATATTGTTTATCATTCTGCCGGACTCGTTTATTTCGCGCCCAAGACCTTCCTGTGCGAGGTAATCAAGTATATAGTGAACTTCAGAGTCTCCCTCTGAGACCTTACCTTCATCTATCATCTCTTCAATATTTTTTAAAGCCATTAGTTTGGAATCTCGATCCAGTGTCGAAGCCTGTTCCTTGATAATGACCATTTCGATATTCTGCAGGTAAAATTCCTCAACAGTAATCTCATCATCTGACTGTGAAAAAACCGCCGGTGTAACAGCAAGCAGCAATAGGATAACTGCCGTTAGTATGTTTTTCATTTTTTACTCCCCGTTATTAATGGTTCGGTACCTTGTTTTATTAAGTATACACTAATTTTCATGTTTTAGCCCGATTTTCCAACCATTTTCATTTTTTTCTAGATAATATAAAACCGATAACTTGTCCTTAATTTCAGTATAGGCAGTTATATGGGTCGAATCAGTAAATTTGATTTCATCAACAACAGCATTTGAGCGTGAAATCACAACGAGATAAAGAAAGTAATCTTCAAGATCACGAATTTTGTAATTATAGCCGCGCTGTTTAAAGAGATCGGTGTATTCCTTAAGCTTTTCTGGACTGCTGAAATACTCAATGTAATCGTCAGTCAGATAAGTGAGCCAGGTCTCGTAATCTTTGTTTGCAATTATACCGTTAAGATTTCCAATCAGACCCTTGATGTCTTCAAATGTTTCTACATAGAGCTCTTCGGTAACAACAAACTCTTCAGGCTCCGGCTCCGGCTCCGGCTCGGCGGCAGGTTCCGGTTCGGCCTGTTCTACAGGCTCAGGCTCAACCTGCTCAATAACAGGATCATTTTCCGGTTCAGGGTCAACAGATGTACACATACTTAAACTCAAAACGATGAATATTGCACCGAGCAGCATGATTAGTTTCTTATTCATAGCACAAGTTTATAATTTTAGACGTTGTTTGTCAAAAATAAAATTAAAAAAGAATCATATACATGATTGATTTAAAGACTGACTGGGATTAAACTTCAATGATGAAAGTAATATTTCCGGGATCTTTCGATCCTCCGACAAAAGGACATCTTAATCTTATCGAAAGAGCCTCGAAAGTTTTTGATATGGTCGAGGTCGTTATTGGAGATAATGGAGAAAAACGAAATCACTTTTCGGTAGAAGAGCGTGTAGAGTTTTTAAAAGAAATGACCTATGATATTGCGAATGTAAAAGTATGTGTCACAAACAAGCTCATAGTTGAGTATGCTGCTTTTACAGGAGCTAAGGTGATGCTGAGGGGGGTCAGAGCCCTGACCGATTTCGGTTACGAATTCGAACTTGCAATGACGAACAAGAGTCTGGATCCGCATGTTGAAATTATGTTTATGCCGACTGATCCGAAGTTTTTTGTAGTCAGATCTTCTACTGCTGTTGAACTTGCAAGGATGAAGGGTAAGGTTTCGCATGTTGTTCCACCCTGCGTCGAAAAAGGATTAAGAGAAAAATTCGGTTATCCCGATTGACATATCGGCCAGTGACTGATAATCTAATTTAGAGCATGCAGATAGCTTGACATTCGTAATTCTATACTGTATTGTCTCTTAACTATTAGTAATTGAGAGGCAAAGAGAATGGCAGTACCTAAATATAAGACTTCCAAGGCGAAAAGCCGCAGAAGAAGAGCGATTAATAACAAGCTAACTGCTGGTAATCTTGTTGAATGCGGTAGTTGCGGCAACCTGGTATTACCCCATAGGGTATGTCCTAAATGCGGCTTCTACCGAGGAAAGCAGGTTATCGAGCTTGAAGAAATGGCGTAAAACGTCACTAATGTAAGGAGAGAAAAATGGACGAACTTTTTGAAAAAATAAAGAAGCTGATAGCTGAAAAGCTGGAAGTCGAAGAAGACAAAATCACCCTTGAGGCGTCTTTCAGACAGGATCTCGGAGCAGACAGTCTCGACACTTACGAGCTTGTTTATGCAATCGAAGAGGAAATGGGAATTACCATTCCTGATGAAAAAGCCAACGAGTTTGAAACTGTTGGTGATGCTGTAAACTTTATTAAATCTGCACAGTAAGACTCGCATATCGTGGTTCTGTTACCAAAAGTTCCGGTTCTTAAAACGCCGTCTGCCGACGGGGAACGAAAAAAAGAACTGCAGCTTTTTGAGAAACACGCTGGCATAAGGTTCAGGAAACTCGATTTCCTGAACCTTGCTTTTTCCCACCGATCATTTTCAAACGAAACTACTGGAAATATTGATAATAATGAAAAACTGGAATTTCTCGGAGACAGTGTTTTAGGAGTAGTTGTTAGCGATTATCTGTTTAGAATTATGCCTGAGAGACCCGAGGGAGAGCTTGCGAGGATTAAATCATTCGTTGTCAGTGAAGAGTCTCTCGCCGGTATCGCTAAAACGATTAAAGTTGATAATTATATTCTCATAGGAAAGGGTGAAGAGTATTCCGGGGGGCGTTCCAAGAAGGCAATTCTCGCCGATTGTCTGGAAGCAATTTTTGGTGCTTACTATCTGGATTCAGGCTTCAAGAATGCTCAGAACTTTATCCTTAAATATATGATACCCGAAGTAAATAAAGTACTCGAGAACAAACATCGAAAAGACTATAAAACTCTTCTACAGGAACTTGTGCAGAAAAAATATAAGAGTTACCCCAAATATAGCCTTGTCAAAAAAACCGGCCCGGATCACGACCGGACATTCTGGATTGAAGTTAAGGTAAAGAATGAAAGCTACGGTCCCGGACAGGGTAAGAACAAAAAAGAGGCGGAGCAGCGTGCCGCAGGTCTGGCTTTTGAATCACTCACCGGCGAAGAAGTCAATCACGAGGAATAAAATCAGCCTTCCGGATTGATTCTGTCTTTATAAAAATTATCCGCAAGCTTTAAGAGTAAATCCTCCCGGTTCTGGGATGGATCATCAAGAACTGTTTCAAGTAGAAATTCAAGAATAATACCCATTACTGGCCCTTTAGGGATACCTGCTTTAATATTCAGCGTATTGCCGTTGATATTGAGATCACGGATTGTAAACGCGTGATCAGCTTCAAGGACGGCTTCAACACGGGTTTGAAGTTCTTTAAGGTTCTGAGAGTCTATTCTGATCCCCGCCATACCGAACTGATCGGCACGCCGCAGCATGAAAAGGTTGTCAAGATTGACAAGGCCGGTTTTTGCGATGAATCTTCGCACGGCGCTGTCGGTCCACTCGGGCTGATAGTTGAACATGTGATGCTCAATAAGCAGCAGAACATGGGCCTCGAAAGCCTTGGGGAATTTAAATCTCTGAATTATCTTTCTGCTGATTTCTACCGATATTTTTTCGTGATTGTAAAAAGTGGGGATGCCGAGTTCGTCATGATCGAGAGCAGCCGGTTTGCCGATGTCATGAAGCAGCGCGGCAAGACGTACCTCGGGGTTGGCCGCCGGAGCACCGTCGCAGGAATAGAGGCTGTGTTCGAATACATCGAAGCTGTGAAATCCCTTCTGCTCAATACCGCGGCAGGCGGCAAGTTCAGGCAGTACCGCGTCAAGAACACCGGTTTCGGACATTATGTGGAATGCGATGGAGGGTTTTTCAGCTTTGAGAATCTTTTCAAGCTCGTCTCTGATTCGTTCCGCCGAAACAGCAGCAAGGTTTGATGCTTTTTCAGTCATTCCCGACAGTGTCTCCGCTTCAATGTTGAACTCAAGCTGTGCAGCAAAACGACAGCCGCGCATGATGCGCAGTGCATCCTCCTGGAACCGCTCTAAAGGAAGTCCTATTGCCCGGATCGTTTTAAGCTTTATATCTTTTTTCCCGTCATGGGGGTCAAGCCACTCGCCGGTTACCAGATCATAGGCCATCGAGTTAATTGTGAAATCGCGGCGCTTAAGATCCTCAAAAATCGAAGGGGTAAAGTGAACCTTGTCGGGGCGTCTCAGATCGCTGTAGTCGCCGTCGGTACGGAAAGTAGTAACCTCAAGCTGATGCTGTGAGAAGAGTACGGTAACGGTTCCATGCTTGATGCCGGTCGGTAT
This sequence comes from Spirochaeta sp., assembly GCA_003454605.1. GTDB lineage: Bacteria > Spirochaetota > Spirochaetia > UBA9216 > UBA9216 > Thalassospirochaeta. The sequence goes on from DMKD01000443.1 coordinate 5,090, forward strand.
AACCTTCCTGAAAAGCCTTATAACGTCCTCTGGGCGCGCGTCCGTGGCAAAATCGTAATCGGATACCAGGAGTCCCATAGAGAGGTTCCTGACGGCTCCTCCGACGAGATAACATGAGTATCCGGCATCGTTAAAGATATGAGAGAATTTTATAAGTGATTTATCCACCTTGTAACGCATCAGAGTAATAATAAAGATCAGAGGAAGGATGTCAAGCTGTAAGGGTTAAATTTAAATGAGTACCCCGAAAGGGGTACTCACAGTGGTATCAGATGCTGTACTGGACTGGAACTGGAATGCTGTCAGTTTACTGTAAAAGCTGAAGTACCGACTGGCCTTTCTGGTTGGCCTGTGCCAGCATTGCTGTAGATGCCTGAACCAGAATCTGATCCTTGACAAACTTGACCATTTCTTCGGCCATGTCTGCGTCTCTGATTCTTGATTCGGCAGCCTGAAGGTTTTCAGCCCCCACTGACAGTCCCTGCGCTGCATATTCCAGTCTATTCTGGTAGGCACCGAGGTCCGCACGCTGTTTATTAACCTTTTTGATGGCGGAGTCAATCATTGCGATAGACATGTTCGCCTTATCGGGAGAGGAGATCGAGATAAAGGTGGCTGCATGTGCGTAGCCGCCCTTCGCCTGAATTCCGAGTCCCTGCGCAGTCATAGTTCCGATGAACACACGTTCGCGCTGATCGACGTTGGCGCCCATGTGTAGCCACATGCTTGCAGAAACAACATTTTCGCCTGTCTCTTTTGCAAATCGACCGGTAAGCATGTTCATACCGTTAAACTGTGCGTGAGAAGCAATTCTGTTGATTTCATCGATAAGCTGTGAAACTTCGACCTGAATCTGCATTCGATCTTCGCTCGAGTAGATGCCGTTTGCGGCCTGTACCGAGAGTTCTCTGAGTCTCTGGAGAACAGAATTTGTTTCTGCAAGATAGCCTTCTGTTGCCTGGATGAAAGATATTCCATCTTCAGTGTTCTTTTCAGCTCTTTTGAGACCTCTGATCTGTGAGCGCATCTTTTCCGAAACTGCCAGTCCCGATGCATCATCACCTGCTTTGTTGATTCTGAGTCCTGATGAAAGCTTGTTCATGCTGTTATCCATTGATAAAGCGTTGAACTTGTTGCTTCGCTGTGCAAACATTGCACTAAGGTTGTGATTTATTATCATACAATCCTCCTTGATTGTGTCACGGGACATCCTTGTCCCTGTATAATATTTCGGAATATAAAAACCGCCCTTTAGTAAATTCATATCCGCTTGAAAAAAAAGGTAAAAAATCAGATAGTATTGCAATGGAAAACGGAAGGGCTGTTATATTTACCGGAGGTTTGGGTCCGAAGGCTGACAGGGTAAAAGCTGTTATCGAAGAAGCGGAAATAACTGTTGCTGCTGATTCAGGCTGGGATCTGGCCGTTTCGATGGATGTTGTTCCCGATTATTATATCGGTGATATGGACTCAATTACTGATCATGAGGGTTTGAAAGCTCTCACGGATGAACGAAGGATGATACACCCGGTTGATAAGGATTATTCTGATACGGAATTGTCGATAAAATTTTTGGAAGAAAGAAATTATCGTGATATAGTTCTAATTGGGGGCGGGGGAGGCAGGATAGATCATCTGCTTGCTCTGACTTCGTTGTTCAGCAGAACAGAAAAGCCTGCTGAATGGTATACTGCTGCTGAGCATATTATCTATACCGATGAAAATTTTACGTTTCCTTGTAAAACAGGTCAGACTTTGTCATTTTTCTCAGCTACAGGAGACAAAGCATCTGTGACAACAAGGGGTGCTAAGTGGGAATTAAATGATTTCAAACTTGACGCCGTAAACTACAGTCTGAGTAATACTGCAGTTGGTACAAGGGTTGAAGTGAAGGTACACTTCGGTGCTGTGCTGATTATGATTAACTACTTGTCTTTATGAGGTTTTGATGGAAAAAAAAGATGTACTTGAAGAATTGTCATATTCCCTCTCCGAAAAAGAAAGAATAACCCTGCTTGAACGTATCAACAAAAACATTGATTATGACGGCAATGTGGAAAAAGAGGAAAACTCTGAAAATAAACAACGCGAAAAAAGCACATTTATTGATAGCGAGCTTAGAAATTTAGGCTGGTTCAGAAAATTCATTATGATGATCAGATGCCGGATCAGCGGTAAGAAAATAGGTGAAATTGTCATCGAGCAACAGCTGAAAAAGCTGAAAAAAACTATATCACGCAAACAGCAGGGGATTACGGGTTTCGAAAGCAGGAATCTCACACCGGAATTCGGCGAAAAGGTTTTTGAGGTGTATACCAGAACCTTCGCCTTCCGCGAGATGTACCGAAAGCTGTGGCTTGAGCCTGGAGTCTATGAATCATGCTGTTTTTTCATCATCAGATCGATGTATGAGGAAACGAAAAATCAGCTTACAGAGTTTATTTCCCTGGACGAGCTTGTTGATCTATATGCCGAATCGGGTAAAAAGGACGAGATTCTCAAGGAGGTAGAAAGCAGGGTTAAGGATTACTCTGAGTCGGTGCCTGCAATCCTATATGATGAAATTGAACAGAGTATAGCGCCAATGTATAAGATGAAGGATCTGATTCTTTTCCCATATACTGCCTTTTTTCAGAAATTCAGCTTTACTCCGAACAGAAGTGAGAAGGGAAAACATTTTTTCAAGAATGCATCGGCAATGCTCTGTCTCGATCACCTTAAGGACCTGTATATAGCAGTAATGTCGGCTTCTGAGCTTGATGAACATATTCCTCTTAATAAATTCCTGATTGAATTCACAGAAACTCTTGGTGAGGACAGTTCCCTGCCTCAGGATCAGCCTGAGGCTTTGAAAAAACTGATATTGAATGCGAAGGTTTTTGCCCGGACAATGCCGCTGCTTGAAATAATCCAGTATTTTAAAAAGGAACCTTTTCACAGGATAGATTACTTAAAAAGAAAACGCAGTTTTAAGGAATTTTATACCAGCGTTCTACACCGGAAACTCAAGGGTGAGGTGATAAAGTTGTATCCTGAAATTCAGAAGCAGTATATAGAACGGGAAATAGAAAGAATTTTCAAGGATCAGAGATTCCAGGAATTCAGGCACTACAGAATGTACTCGAGCATCGATCATCAAAAGATGGGACTTCCATTCTTTACTCATACAAAATCGCTTAATGTACTGTTTAACTATATAAAATGTTTTTATCAGAGTAATTTTGCGGATATAATTACGATACTCGAAAAAGGTATTCTTTCTCAGAACAGAATCACCAGAGACAGGCTTATGAGCCATTCCATAGCACTTCAGGAACTGGAAGATAAAATCAATACTTCAGATAATTCACTCTCGCCTGATGAAGAAGACGGCAAGGTTTTCCATAAACTTAGAATAACTCTTGCGGCGGAGGCTTCCCAGCAGAGGATGTACCGATCCCTTGTTATAAACAAGAACAGGGAAGTTAAATCGCTGATAGACTGGGGTGAGGAAGCTCTCGGGGGGATTGAGAAAATATTTGATGAGCTTATAGCAAGTGAATCAAACGCTATTAAGGTTCAGTTGAATAAGCATTATCTCATGAAAGGCAAATCAATTACTCTGGTGAGTATCCTGAAAAAGCGTTCCAACCACCTGAGGGATTTCAGGCGGCTGATGTCACAGATAATAAAGATGGAACTTGACTAATTAGTTCCGCGCATAAGCTGCTGTATCTCCGGGATTTCTGCGGTGTCAGCAGAAGCAGGAAGCTCGATGCTTGGAATCATTCCCTCTCCGTCTGATTGAAATATGGCATAATAGTCGATTAACCGTGGATATTTCGAAAAGAGTTCACCGTATTTTTCAAGCAGTTCAAGTTTTGCCGACTCTTCAACAAGGCGGGTAGTAGTTTTTTCGAGGGCTGCCTGCTGAATATCGCTGTGAAATTTCTCAACCTCAAAATACTGACGACGACCTTCTATATAGAGAGCGAGATCAGGGAAGCTGATTTTTAACGGGGTGAAGGAGATGAAATCCAGGTGACTATAGACTTCAGTAAGCTCAGCCATGAGATCAGCCTCCATCAAACGGTAGTTATACGATATTCTATTCATATAATCATGATCATCCGCTTTAGTTCTGATAAAGTTAACTGCATCAGTAGAAAGAGCTGATTCAATATCAGATAGCCAGCTGTCGAAATTAGACTCACGCAGAAAATCTTCTGATACGAGTTCGACCAGACTGTCCGATTTCAGGGTATATGCAATGTCGAAGGTATATGAATAATGAAAATCAGGGCTGCCCTCAAGATACATGCTGTACACCTCGGCGGAGGGCAGATTTCCGTCGACAGTAATCCTGCTTGTAACAGGAAGAAGTATAAACCGTTCAATGCTGAGGTTGAGCGGAATCAAACCCTGCCATTCGATTCTGGCGGTACCGGGTTTTATAACCTCATGATTCCAGCCGTCGCCTGTATATTTTGTAAAAATAACACCGTAATTATCAGCGGGCAGCTGAAACTGATAGTATCCGAAGAAAAAAACTGCCCCGGCGGCGGCGATGACCAATAACAGGATAAAAGTGCGCTTTATGCGTTTGCCGATTTTAGAACGTTTTTTCATTTCAACCTTCCTGAATGTAATCAATTAAATCTAAGAGCTTATTCACTATAACATCGGGTTTAATATTCCTGCAAGCATCATCATCGGCGCGCAGCCTGAGTGAGCGCTTATCTCCGGCAAAAAGTGCAGTTTTATAACCTGATAAGGCCGAAGGCATGATATCTTTCAGCATATCATTGCCTACGAAGATTGTTTCAGAAGCCGAGATACCGAAACGCGAAAGCCCTGAATTGAGTTTGGAAAAAAGAACGGTATCGGGTTTAGAACGTTTTTCGATATATGAGTAAAGGCAAAGCGGGGGTTCAAATCCCATCCCGATGATACCCTGTTTGTAAATGGAATCAAAGATGATCGGAGTATAAAATTGTGCATTTGAGACAATTCCCAGCTTGAATCCTTTTTTCTTCAAGGATTCAAGGAGTTCAAAGGCGCCGGGCATGGGGTAAACAGGATTTACTACCGATTCATAAGTCGAAGCTGCAATCTCGGGTTCAATAGTGCTGATTTCAGGCAGCCGCTCTCTAATATCCCGAGAATCGATAATATCCGACCATATTCTGATTATATCGACCTCCGGAAAGGGTAAACCTTCAGATCTGAGCCTCTGGTGAGATTCATCAATGAGTTTGAAGAAAAGTGCCTTTATCCGTTCGGCAGTTGAGGGCCTAATATCGCTGATACCTGTTTTCTTTAAAGCTGCAGTGAAGGATGCCGCAGAACCAGCCTCCATTGCCGTGCCCACATCGCCTGAACCGGAAATAAGAAGGGTGCCGTAAATATCAAAAATAACAGCTTTCATACCCTTCAGAGGATTGCCGCTGCTTTTAATACCGGTCGGGACAGGCTGGAGCTCATCTACAGGCTTTAGTATGTCAATTAATCGTTTTTGCATATTGATATTGTATGTATTGAGCTGTACTGGTGCAAGTGAAAATATGCTGATATTATAAAAGTATGAAAAACAAAGGTCAGCCGGCTGTATCGGTTACCGGAAGAATTACCATGTTTCTCTATCTCTTCACGGTGTTGATCATGATTCTGTATATTCAGGGGAGTTTTCAGGACTTTGTTGATGAATCACTGATAATGCTGCTGATGATATTTAAATACAGTACGATTGTTTTTATAGCTTTTGCTGTTTCATATATCATTATTCTTTTAATCGCGGGTCGTAATACAGGCCGCAAAATTATCAGTAGAATAATTATTACCCTTGCCGGTCTAATCATTTCGTCAATTTTCTTTCTTGCTGTTGAAATAATTATTGCAGGGCTCGAGCCGGTATTATGATCTGTCGATATAGAAAATATGACTAAAGCAATAAGAGGCGCTGTTCAATTTGCAGCAGATGATAAAGAAAAGATAAAGGACCGGGTTCAGTTTCTTCTTGAGAGGCTCCTTGATGAAAACAGTCTCGCAGAGAGTGAAATTATTAGCCTGTTTTTCAGCACCACAAACGATTTGAAATCGATTAATCCGGCCGCTGCATTACGCGCCGGAGGCCGGTTTGCCGATACTCCGTTATTCTGTGCACAGGAACCGGACACCGAGGGTGCAATGCCTCGTGTCATACGTGTACTGATAACCTGTGAACATGAAATGGATAAAAAAGATTTAATACACATCTATCTTGACGGTGCGGAAAAACTAAGGCCGGATCTGAATTAGATATGGGTTACAGCTTTGTTCCTCTGAAACTGAAAGCCGAAGTTATCAGGATGAAAAAAGCCTGCAGGATGACAAGCGAAATTCTGAGGGCGCTTGAACTAGTGATAAAACCCGGAATTACCACAGAATCCATTGATCATCACTGCCGTCGGCTGCTTAAAAAGAATAATGCTGAAGCAGGTCTTCTCGGTTACAAGGGATTTCCATCAACTATCTGTATCTCGGTTAATCATGTGGCCGCCCATGGGGTTCCTAATGATTATGTTCTCCAGGACGGTGATATTGTAACCCTCGATCTGACGGTAGGAATTGACGGATGGTATGGAGATTCGGCTGTAACATTGGAGGTAGGAACGATTACAGCTGAAAAAAAGAAGTTGATAAAAGCGGCACGGGAGGCTACAGACGCCGGCATAAAAGCCGCCAGGGCGGGGGTTCGCATGGGAGATATTGGAGAAGCAATAAATAGTTCCGCTGAAAAAAACGGTTATAAAATACTGCAAAACTTTATCGGGCACGGAATAGGTCAAGATATCCATGAAGAACCTGCTGTGCTTCACTGCGGTGAAACCGGAACAGGCAGACCTATTGTCCCCGGCATGGTGTTCACAATCGAGCCGATTCTTACTCCGGGCAGCGATGAAGTTGAGACCCTTAATGACGGCTGGTCAGTCGTCACAAAAGACAGAATGCCCTGTGCACAGTTTGAGCATACGATAGCAATTTTCGGTGATCATACGGAAATTCTCACAAAATAAATTTGATAATCAAACCTCAGTATCTTATAATTAATACTGTCTATGAAAAATGTATTGGATAATAGCAATAATTCTTACTACAAATCCCTTGTTGAAAACAGTTCGGAAATAATTTCAATTCTCGATTTGAGCGGGAAATTTATTTACTGTAATGAAAATCATGAAAAAACGACCGGTTATCCCTGTAGTAAGCTGATAGGCCGATCGGCTATTGACTTGATTCCTGAAAATGACCGAAGAAATGTTAAGGATCTTTTCAAATCCATAGATAAATCGAAGATCGAAGTCGAGACCGTTTGGAGAATCATGGCTGAAGATGGGCGTATTCTGAAATTGAGAAGCCGTTTAAAGTTAATAGTGGACGGAGAACAGAATGAATCTGTACTCATATACTCCACCGATGAGACAGAGACCTACAAACTTAATGAGAAAAAAAGAGCTGTGTATAGTCTTTTCTTCGATCTTGTTTCTGATCCGGAGGAAAATATAAAAATAATAGTAAAACGAGCGTGTGAAATATTCGAAGGTACATGTGCACTGTATAACAAGGTCGAGATAGATAAAAATCAGATTATTACATGGGCCGGATATAACCTCCCTGAAGGATATGATCATTATGACAAAGCTGACGGACATATATGCTATGAGGCTGTTGTAAAAGGACGGGAAAAAACTGTTGCGATTTCCAATCTTGACGGGAGTATCTATGAAAAAAGTGATGTTAACGTAAGAAAGTATAAATTGAAGTCATATATAGGCTGTTCTGTAGATATACAGAATAAAAAAGTCGGATCATTATGCGTAGTCTACACTGTATACAGAAATTTCAATGAAGAAGACAAAGAGATAATTCACACTCTTGCAAAAGCCCTTTCACTTGAAGAAATGAGAAAAGACACTGAGCAGAAACTGAAAGATACAATCGCCGAAAAAGAATTTCTGATGAAGGAAATAAACCATAGGGTGAAGAATAATCTCATGATGATTACAAGTCTTATAAAAATCAAAGAAAACACTCTGGAATCAAGTGATTTCTCTGATGTGATACATCAGATTGATGCAATAAGAATAATACATGAAAGATTATATAATGCCGGTGATATAAGGAAGCTGGATGTAAAACCCTACTTTATTGAATTAATTGATACGATATTTGAATCGTTCAGCGGAGCCAACGTCGTTATGAACATAGATATTGCCAATATTAAGATTAATTCCAAGCAGCTAATTACTCTGGGGCTGATAATAAATGAAATTGCAACGAATTCAATTAAATATGCCTACGACGACTGTAAAAATCCCGAATTTAATTTGATTGTAAAAGAGTTTGAGAATAACCATTGTGAAATCTATATAAGTAATAACGGAAAACCAATGCCGGAGAATGTCAATTTGGAGTATCCGAAAACACTGGGCATGAGATTGATAAAGGCGCTGACTGATCAGCTGAAAGGCGAAGTCCAGCTTTCAAAGCATCCCTCCTCTGAATATCGGATAGAATTTGAGATCGAAAAGGGCAATAAAAAAGGGTAAACTTTTGTATTTTAAAAGTTTACCCTTACGTCAGCCGCCTGTCAGATTCGAACTGACGACCCCGAGATTACAAGTCACGTGCTCTGGCCAGCTGAGCTAAGGCGGCATAAAGATCAAATGATCTTTCGTCTTTCTCAAACGTGGTGGTAACTTACATTTTTTTATTTATTTTGTCAATAATTATTTAGCAGATAATTCCAGGAATGAAATTCAGGGAAAATTGCGAAAAAGGGTTGTCAAAAAATACTATTTATAATATAAAGTTCAGGAATCAGGCTAAATGTTATTATTTTGTTAGTCAGGCACCAGGCTGGTTCGACTGGGGAGGTTCCCGAGTGGTCAAAGGGGGCAGACTGTAAATCTGTTGGCTACGCCTTCGAAGGTTCAAATCCTTCTCTCCCCATAAAACCTTTGGTTTTCAGACTGTCCATTGTGGGCAGTCTTTTTTTTTAGACTTTTTTTGTTTTT
>DMKD01000240.1:0-3339 GCA_003454605.1 Spirochaeta sp.
ACGGCCATAGGGTTCAGCCCTATGCCGACGGTGAAAAAGAATTCACCCATAAGGAACTGTAATGAAGCTGCTTGTTAAAATAGGTTCGGCATTGATAAGCCGGGATAACCGGATAGACTACAGCTGGCTTGAAAGGAAGGTTGATGAACTTGCGGCCCTTCATCGTGAAGGAGTGCGTCCTGTGATAGTCAGCTCAGGGGCTGTTGCCGCGGGAATGGAAATACGAAGCATGAGAAAGCGTCCGGCTGATCCGGTCAGTCTGCAGATGCTCTCAGGAATGGGGCAGGTGAGACTCTCAAAATATTATAAAGACCTGTTTAAAGAGAAATATATCTTTACCGCGCAGCTCCTGCTGACCCATCATAACTTTGATCAGGATTCAGAAGTAAGTACCGTAACCGAGATCATCAATCGTTGTCTGGATGAAGGTGTTATACCTATTATTAATGAAAATGATATGATCAATAAGGAAGAAGTTTATTCCGAGGGCAATTTTACTGATAATGATATTCTTGCAGCCTTTGTCGCGTCCTCGGTTAAGGTCGATAAGGCATTGATTCTGACTAATGTAGACGGGCTCTATGCTGATAATCCGCACTCCGGAGATGATGAGATCAAACCAGAACTTATTAACAGGGTTGAGCGAATAAATGATGATATCATGTCAATGGCGTCTGACGGAAAGAGTGCACTGGGTCTCGGCGGGATGCGCTCAAAGGTGCTGGCAGCCGAAATGATAACCGGCGCCGGTATAGAAACTATAGTAGCGAATGGAAATTATTCTATAATTGATATTCTTGAAAACAAGGTGCCATCAACCCGTTTTCCTGTGATATAGTAGACAATGAGTAAAATGTCTGAGGGGGCAGTTGTGAAAAACTATGTTCTTATTTTTATCCTGCTGTTTATAATTCCGTTTGCAGTAACAGCCGGCGGCCAGGCCGAAGCAGTCATGCCCGTTTCTATCGACGGAATAATTGAATACTATGACGGTGATGTTACCGTTGATAATGTTCCAGCCGAATTCGGAATGAAGGTTAAATACGGTGTTGTCGTTAAAACCGGAGCTGATTCCTACTGTGAGGTTGTCTTTGAAGGTAAGAACATCTTCAGAATAATGGAATCGACAATTGCTGAGATTCGAATATCAGCAGAGGCTCCGGAAATTCAGCTTGAAAAGGGTGCGGTTGCCGCACTGTTCAACAAACTTGATGCTCTTACAAGCAATGAACCGTTCAGGGTTAAAACGCAGACAACGGTTGCGAGTGTCAGAGGAACAGCGTTTTTCATCAAGACCATTGATACGTCAACCACCTATGTTTGTCTCTGTAACGGGGAACTTGAGCTTGCGGAAGGTGACGGAAACAATGCAGGCGACTATAGTTCAGGACATCATACAGCAGTATATTTCAAGGAAGCAGACGGCATCACCGAAGTACTTGAAGCACCAATGCTCTATCATTCTGATGAAGATATGGAATCTCTTGCCGATCACATCGACGAAAAGATCTACTGGTACTATTAAAGATTCCAGGACATGACATATAAAGGTATAATTTTTGATTTCAACGGCACCCTGATATGGGATACAATGCTGCATAAGAAGGCATGGCAGGCGTTCGCCCGGAAAGCCGGAATAGATTTCACTGAAAAACAGTACTACAACGATATTCACGGCAGATCCACCAGGGATATATTCGAGATTCTTTATTCCCGCAGGATTGAGGATGATGAGCTTGCCCGCTTGTCTTATCAAAAGGAAGATCTCTACAGGAAAGCATGTCTTGATAACCCCGAAATATACTGTTTGGCTCCCGGAGTGGAGGATTTTCTCGATCACATAGCCGAATCAGGCATTCCCCGGACGATAGCCACTGCTTCTGAGAAGATGAATGTGGATTTTTTTGTTGATACCCTGATGCTTGATCGATGGTTTGAACCGGAACTCTTTGTTTATGATGACGGCAGTATGGCAATCAAACCTGAACCCGATCTCTATCTCAAAGCCTCGGAAAGGCTGAATGTTCAGCCCGAAGAGCTCGTCGTCGTTGAAGATACCTACTTCGGCGTTCTTTCAGCAATAAGGGCAGGCGCCGGCTACATCATTGTAACCGGACCCGCGGAAGACCAGCATGAAGAATTGAACAACCTGGAGGGGATCGATCTGTTCATTTCTGATTTTGCCGGGATTGATAGAAATCTATTTTCCTCGTAATAAACATTAACGACACTGTAATTACAAACACTCCTATTGAGCCGATTAGGAGGGCCCAGTCTTCAGACTGCAACGTCATGAATAGGAATATGTAAACAGCAGTCATGACCGGTGCTATGTACCATGCTTTTTTATCCCTTCCGAGAATTGACCAGCTGTAGAGACAGATTGCAACCGTAACCGCCGCCGCTGATATCAAATAAGAGAGATTAAAACTGATGTGCTCCGACAGTGAAAGCAGCAGCAGATAAAAGATTATGTTGGCAATGCCCGCGAGAATATACTGGAAAATATGAAGCCTGCGTTTAAAGAATTGCTCAAACATAAAGAGGGTTATGAAGGGGATAAGAATGAAGAGGATCGCGTACTTTGCCGCCCTTTCATTGAGTTTGTAATGGTCGAGCACATTGATAAAATCGGTTTCTATGTAGGATTCGGCAAGGCTGTAGGTGTCAAAGACTGCAGTATCGTCCCATTTTACCGGGATTCCGCTGCTCAGACTGCTGCAGCTCCATTCGGCACTGAATGAATCATCAGTAATATCATGGCTGTCGGGCAGGCTGAGCCCTTTAAAGGATGGGGCCGGCCAATCGGCATTGAGCCGTGCTGAGGCTGATGCGGCAAGAGGCAGAAAACTAACCCTTCCTGCTCCTCTGATGAGGATGCTGAAGTTGAAATCAAGCCCGCTATTTTTTTTAACTGTTTCTTCAGATACTGTAATCGCACTGTATATCCCGCCGCTTTCCAGAGGCAGATCGCGGCTTCCGGGGTGAATATCAATTTCAGAGCCCAGCCATTCGGCTGCAGCTATCCGCCTTATTCCCTTCTGGTTGAAAAATGGGATAATGATCTCGGCGTTCTGAATCAGCAGTTCTTCATTCTCTTCGAGTCCATCATAGATATCTGTCAAATCAAAGCTGCCTCCAAGATTCAAACTGCCTGTAAAGATCGGACTGTAGAATATCCCTCTGAATTTGTTCTCAGTATCGAGATTTATATCAATATCAAGCTCATCGGCAGTAAACCAGAGGCTGAAATCTTCATTATGGTATTCGCTGCTCTTCCGGCCTTCACTGTTGATATATACCTTTTCGATCCGCCTGGTACCGGGTATCTTAATCACC
>DMKD01000240.1:3375-7087 GCA_003454605.1 Spirochaeta sp.
GGACCGCCGAAGCGCAATTCTCCGCCTGCAGCAGACGATATGTCCGCCTTCACTTCTTCGGCCCGCCATGCCCTCTCTCTTATCAGGGAATTAACCATCGATATCGGAATAAGCATCACAAGGGTCAGTATTACCAGTGTTCCGGCTTTGAAGCCCTGGCTTCCGGTAATTCCATTCAGTCTGTTTTTCATCTGTTCTCCAATTGTGTTTTATTATCCAGATATTAAACGGGCCGGCGTTCGGCACCCGGGCAGAAAACAGGCAGAATTGCGGCAGTTAAATAAATGGGATTACAGGGTTAACGGTTTATGATACCTTATTGGTATGCATACAATAGCTGTCGTCGATGATGAAAAGAATATTCGCAGCCTGATAAGCCTTGCTCTGAAAGAGGAAGGCTTTGCAGTGGAAGAGTACCCTAACGGTGAAGCCGCCTGGACTGCTTTCAGCCGGAAGATGCCTGATGTGATAGTACTTGATATCATGATGCCGAAGATGAACGGTCTGGATCTCTGCCGGAAGGTGAAGGCGGAAGTTCCGGCTATTCCCGTCATCTTTTTATCCTCCCGTGATGACGAATGGGATCGGGTCCTGGGGCTTGAGACCGGTGCCGATGACTATGTATGCAAACCCTTCAGCATGATGGAGCTGACGGCCAGAATCAGGGCGGCGGTAAGACGTCTCGATGCCCGGCCGGCAGGTGGTAAGAGCGTTTTCGACATAGAGTTCGGGCCTCTAAAGATGTGTGCCGCCGAGCTTGTCTGTCTATGGAATGATGAACCGGTGCGGCTGTCGGTGACTGAACACCGCATTCTAGGCTCATTAGCTGAGGCTCCCGGTACTGTTAAAAGCCGTGAGCAGCTTATGTCGGCAGCCTTTCCCGAAGACAGCTATGTTAATGAGCGTGCAGCCGACAGTCATATAAAGAGGATTAGAAAGAAAATAAGGGAGACTGATCCGGCGGCAGAGATATTTGAGGCCGTGTACGGTCTTGGTTACAGGCTGGGGATTGAAGCATGAGACTCCGCCTCCGAAAGATATCGGTTAAGCTGATGGCATTCAATATTCTCCTTCTCTCATTGCCTATGGTCAGCCTGCTGTATCTTGATACCTATGAGAAGCAGCTGCTGAAGTCTCAGGAGAGTTCGATGATTCAGCAGGCAAGAATGCTGACTGCGGCTTTGTCGGGCAGTGATAATCTTCAGCTTGATTCCGAGCGGATAATTAAGAATCTCAAAAACAGGGTTGATTCGAGGATCAGGGTCGTTGATGCCGATGGTTTTCTGCTTGCCGACTCATCCGGGCAGACTCTTATTCCGGATACGGATGTTAAAGCTGTTCAAAGCTATGAAGAGACAGCTACCCTTGCGCAGGACACCCTGCTTTATCGGTTTACTGTGTATCCGCTTAACACAGTTAGAAATCTTGTTCTGCCTCCCGCCCCTGAGCTGGAGGGCGGTGAGTATTACAGCGGTAAATCTATTCTTGACGGAAGGGAGGTGGCTGCTGCTCTCGATGGGCGCTATGGTGCAGCAACCAGGTTTTCTTCAGGAGGGCAGCGTTCGATAAACGTGTACTCTGCCATACCTGTTTATAAGAGTGATACCGAGCATGCTGTTGTCGGGGCAGTGCTTGTATCAAGATCAACCTACCAGATCCTGAATTACTTATATGAGCTGCGGCTTGATATTATAAGAATATTTCTCATATTTCTCGTTCTGTCTGTAGCACTGTCATTCGGTCTCGCGATGAGTTTGACTGTCCCCGTTGTACGGCTGAAGAATGAAGCGGGCAGCATCCTTGATGAGTCCGGGAATTTCAGGAATCACTTTACCGGATTCAGGAGGGGAGATGAGATTGGTGAACTTTCGCGTTCGCTCACCAGGCTGAGCAGTGATCTTGAGAATAAGATGGAGTTTATCGACAAATTCACGTCAGATATGCTTCACGAGCTTAAGAATCCTCTCTCAGCTATTAAGAGCTCGGCTGAGATGGCGCTGAAATCCGAGACCGGGCGGCCGCAGCTGCTGCACCGATTGCTTGAAGAGGAAAAACGAATGGAGAGGCTTCTCGGTGAACTGCGGGAGATAAGCAGTCTTGAAAACCGTTTTGAAAATGAGAAAAAAGAAGATGTGAATCTGTCCGTGGTTCTTCCTGTGATTCTTTCAAGGTATCAGACTGTTGAGTTTTCAGATCACAGCGGAGGGAACTGCAGTCTGCGGATAAATCCCGATCGTCTTGTTCAGGCTGTAAGCAATCCTGTCGACAATGCGATATCTTTCAGCCCCGATGGTGAAATGGTGACAGTATCGCTTTACTGCGGTGCCGATGAACTCAGCATTGTGATTGAAGACAGAGGACCAGGAATCCCGTCAGGGAGTGAAAAACAGATCTTTGATCGCTTTTATTCCGACCGGCCTGAAGATGAACAGACCAGCCATTCAGGACTGGGGCTTGCGATTGTTAAATCGATCGCAGGTTACTATGGAGGGAGGTGTTCAATTGAGAACCAACCCCGCGGCGGCTGCCGATTCAGCCTCGTCTTCCTTCTATAGCACTTTTACAGATTTTTTCATGTTTTTTTAAAAAAAATTGTAACTTTTCATATGTTAATTCATTTATAAAGTAGATGGGAGGAAATTACCACTATCACTATGGAGGATACATGAAAAAGATTGTCTTAACGATTCTATTCGTAATGCTTGTTTTACCCCTTGGTCTTTTTGCAGCTGATGATTACGGATTCACCTACGGAGATTGGGAAATCATGGGGAACCGGGTTTACCAGAACGATGTTGAAACAGGTATAGCGAAAGCCTGGCTTGCATACCCTCAGAAGGGAGTTGTCGAGTATAATTTCAATGTCAAATTTGAAGATGGATTTTTTGATGACGGCCATGCCGGTTTCGGACTGCACATTTTTGTAGACAAACCAGCAAAGGGCTTCAGCTGGGGAGAAGGTAAATCATATCTTATGTGGCTGAATTATGATGAAAATCCTGCATCAAAAGATATCCCTTCAGGGCTCAGTGCTCAGGTTTACAGAAGTGATGCCAACTGGAAAATGGAACTGATTGAATCAGTAAGTCTTGCAGCTATCGAAAAAGTCCTTATGAAATACCCTGCAAGTACCAAGGTTCCTATCAAGATCATAGCTGACGGAAGAACAGGACTGGTTAAATTGTATGATCCTGTAACCGCCGGAATGTTTTATACTCTAAAACTAGATAACAAAAAATCTCTGACGGGTGATTATGTTACCCTCAGAACTAACAGCGGAGCTTTCAGCTTCGGTTACTAAAATCTACTTTTTACTTATGGAAAAGCATTCCGCCTCAGGGCAGGGTGCTTTTCCCAGTTTATAAGGGTTTATCAATCAAAGTTCATTCGCGAACGCTGTCAACTTTTCAATCCAGACATTGCTCTTTCGCTCAAAATCGGAGAAATGTACTGTTTTAAAGGCTTTACCGCCAAGCTCTTCAAGTTTTGCAAGAACTTTATCCTGACCTGAACCGCTGTATGTAAGCAGATATGAAATATTTTTAAATCTTCCTTTATTGTTTGAAAGATATGTACGAACCGGAGGGGCAATATTCGATGCCCATATCGGAGTGCAGACGATAATAGTTTCATAGTCCTCGGGCTTCTGTTCCGGTTCGATAATGTCAACCTGCAGTTCCCTGAGGGAGTGTCTGCCCGCTGAAAGCCAGCC
>DMKD01000240.1:7184-10745 GCA_003454605.1 Spirochaeta sp.
TTTCCGCCAGTTTTTCTGCGGCTGCTCTGGTTGTACCTGCTCTTGAATAGAATACAACTAATTTTTCCGACATGTTATTACCTCCTGCTGGTCGAATAAGGTTTCTAATTCAGATACTGACTGCTGTCTTCAATACTCTGTATACATTTTGAAAGTACTCCCAGTTCATATGCCAGGTCAAGTATTGTGTATCGGTTACGCATGCATTGAGCCTTTTTGTAGGTTGAAATCGCAGTTTCTCTCTTTAAATTGATATCTTCCGGTTTTACAGGACAACCCGCGGTTTTAAGCATCCTGTATGTTTTAGAATATGACGGAAGACGATTCTTTACATTATCTCGCAACTCATTCCAGTCTGCTTTAACTTTAACCAGTTTCGCTCTCAGCTCATCCTTTGTAAGATGTTTCTCTCTACAGATATCGATATACTCCTCCCAGGACGGTAAATTACCCATCTGCTCTTCAACCTCAGCAGCCCGCGTTTCCCAATCCGGATAAGCTTCCAGGGCTGCTTCTATGTCTATTTCATCGGCATCCATGTCGAATACCTCATCCATCAATGCGCATACGCAGAGGATGCCCACCGACACCTGAAAACCGTGCGATACCGGATTTCCGTCAGAACCGAGGTGCCCCGACATCTCCCAGATGTGGCTGAACATATGCTCCGCACCCGATGCTGCGCGTGATGCCTTTGAGGCGGCACGTGAAAGACCAAGAGCCTGCATTGCCAACCCGCTGAAATTGAGTCCTTCGAATATTGCTGAAAGGCTTTGAGGATCTCCTTCAGCTGTTTTTTCGGGGTTGCTCAGCCAGCCGTCCAGATTCGGCTGGATTATATCCCATACCTTCTCTTCAATTGGATCATCACCTGTAAAATCTGCAATCAGCCAGTCCGCTCCGGCTGTGAGTTTACTCGCAAGATCTCCATAGCCTGCTGCAGAAGCCTCCGGCGGTGCTGTAACAAGTATATCGGTATCCGCAATTATAACCTTCGGAGCCCCGCATTCCATTGTCTGTTTTCGGCCGTTCCTGGAAAGAGCTGCGCCTGATGAGCAGTATCCATCCATTGAGGCTGCCGTTCCGACAGTTAAATAACTGCTGTTCAGCTCGAACGCCGCACGTTTTACAAGATCATTTACGGTACCTGAACCAACGGCAATCAGCACAGGGTTTGAAGCCGTCTCCGCTTTTTCCAGGATGATTTCAACATTCCGGTAATCGGCATGAAGGTAGGGGGGTGTTTCAAATATCAGAGGTTCTGCTATATTCAAGCCGCTCTCGGATAGCTCTCTTTTTATCTGCTGTCCGGCGGCCTTCCATGTGTTTGTGTCAGCGACAATCATTGGA
This sequence comes from Spirochaeta sp., assembly GCA_003454605.1. Classification (GTDB taxonomy): domain Bacteria; phylum Spirochaetota; class Spirochaetia; order UBA9216; family UBA9216; genus Thalassospirochaeta. Next base: position 8,535 of record DMKD01000240.1, read on the forward strand.
CTGCACTCCGGCCAGTATTTGTAAATATATTCACTGCAGGTATTTATAACGCCGCTGCCTATAACCAACTCCTGTGTATCTTTAACTAATGAGAGAACTTCTGTTAATTTCATATGGCCATTATAATCAGCTTAAAAACTAAAATCTACTTGATTTTTACCTGCTATCCGATAAACTGATGATATTGGAGAATAATCTTATGTATAGCGGTAGTTTAACCGATTCACTGCAGTTGGCGGTATCCGTTAATTGTCTAACCCTGCTTTTAATTATTACAGCAGTATATTTCATTTATTTTATTCAAACTAAGGAAAGAACTTTCTTTTCAGGTGCAGTAGTCACATTCAATGTCATGCTTTTTGTTCTTGCAGAAACACTCATTATAGTTTCAGGCTGGAATAATGAGGAGCTTCTGGGTCGACACCTTCACAGGGCAGAACAGATAGCTATATTCTTGTTCCTTGCGAGTCTGCCATACTTCATTCTGCATGCATTTCCGCCTGAAGGCCGCTTAAAGCGTTTCGTTGAGTTCTTTATATGGTTGGGGCTTGCCCTTACCGCGGCTGTGATAGTAGCCGCCTATGTATTCCCTGAGTCACTGATCTCAGTAACAACCGGAAGCGGCGTAGTTGCGAAATCACCGGGGGATTTCAACCGGGGCCTTGTCGGACCGCTGTATATGGTAAGAGACATTGCTTTATCGGTATTCATTGTGCTGGCGCTTATATACTCCCTCTACTACCTAATTGTCAAAAACAGAAGTTTCCAAAGTACCGTGTTCTTTTTAGGGCTTGTGATTGCTATTTGGGGGGGTATAGATGATATCCAGTCTTTGTATACGGGAAGTTATCTTTTTTTAAATGATCTGTCATTTTCAAGGTTCGTCCTGGGCGCGACGATAATGCTGATGTTCTTTCTTGCTGCAGTTTTTAACAAATATTTCAGGGTCCACAGTCTGCTGGAGAAAGCAACTAAAGAGCTTGAGGTCACTGAGGGCAAATACAGTCTGCTGATGGATGCTGCCGATGAAATACTATTCTCTCTGTCAAAAGATCTGATAATTATCTCTGCAAATCAGAAGGCAGAGAAGATCTTTCATATCGGTGACGAACCCATGAGTTTTATAGACTGTCTGTACCTCAATGAACTCGATGAAGAGAATGATAACCAGTATTTTAAAGAGCAGCTTCTTGATATTCAGGAAGAAGGTGCTAAGCTTTCGTTTAATACCTATATCAAGGACTGGGTTACTTTTGAACCGATTGAATATCACTTCAGATTTGACTGTTTTTACAATGAAGATAATCTGGAACTCATAGGCCGTGCCTGGCCGTCGTCATCATCAAAATTAATTGACTACATCGGAACTGAGAGACTTTCTCTTGATGTTGAGAATTACATCACAATGGTCGGCGATATTGTAGACAAGCTCACCGCCAGTTTGAAACGGCATCTTGAGGAAGGTGACGTGATGATGATTAAAATGGGTTTAAATGAGATGATAGTCAATGCTATGGAGCATGGAAATCTGAATGTTACCTTCGATGAGAAAACAGAGGCTCAGGCGGAAGGCCGTCTCTTCGATTATATGAGTGAGCGTAGACAGATGCCTGAACACCGGAATAAGAAGGTGTCCATTGATTATTTCTTTGATAAAACCAAGGTGATTTACCGTATAACAGATATGGGCCCCGGCTTTGATTATACTGCGATGATGGATAGGGTACAAACCGAGGTTAATCAGCAGGAATTAACCCACGGCCGTGGAATAATAATGACGCAGGCTGTTTTTGATAAGGTTGAATACAATAAAAAAGGGAATCAGGTCCTTTTGATCAAGGAATTCCCGGATAAGGATTAGTAAATGAAGGTAATTGGAATAAACGGCAGTCCGACAAAAGACGGTAATACTGCCGCTATGATAAAAACAGTTTTTGAGGTACTTGTGCAGAAAGGTATAGAATGCGAACTCTATCAGCTTGGCGGAAAGCCTGTAAGCGGCTGTATCAACTGCGGATACTGCAAGAAGAACAGCGATGGACGCTGTTCGATTGACAACGATCGTATTAATGAATGTATTACCAGGATGGTTGAAGCTGACGCCGTTATTATCGGTTCGCCGACATACTTTGCATCTCTTACCACTGAAACAAAAGCTCTCATTGACCGTGCGGGACGCGTCTGCCGGGGGCAGGGGCTTCTGAAGCATAA
>DMKD01000377.1:0-6167 GCA_003454605.1 Spirochaeta sp.
TCTTCCGGCCCGCTGTTATACCGAGCCGGTAAAGGGTGATAATTCTGAAGCGTCAGTCCTCGATTATGATAGATGGCAGGAGATGCTTACCGAATACTACAGCCTGCGGGGCTGGGATTACGACGGTGTGCCTACAGCCGATAAGCTGAAGGCTCTTGGCATAGGAGCCTACGGTCGCGGATTGTAGATGAAGCATGTTGTCGAGTATATAGGATATTTCCGGATTAAGGCCGGATGTGAATATTCCGAGATTGAGATGCCTGAATCTTTTAGGGTACTCGATCTCATAATTGCCGTAGAGAAGGAGCTGAAAGACAGATCTTTCAACGTTCTCGAAGGCAATGAACTGAAAGACGGAGTTCTTCTGTTTCGCCGCAATGAGCAAGGCGGAATGGTCAGGTGTAAAATCAGCGCCGGACTTTCAGAAACAGGCGGTCGTATTATTATGGCCAATTTGATGGGTGGAGGATGATAACTATGGATTACTGCAAACCGCGGACTGTGGATGAAGCTTTATCTTCATTTGGAGATGATTCTGTATATATTGCCGGCGGTACCGATTTGGGTGTTCTGCTCGCTGAGATGCTAATATCACCTGTTGGGATGATAGATCTCTGCGCTATCGATGACATGAAGGGTATCAGCCGTTCTGATGAAGGTTTGACCATCGGAGCATGCACCTTGATTTCAGATATCGCCGCGGCCGATGATATACCCGACTGTCTGTCGCTTGGTGCCGCTGCAATCGGCTCTCCTCAGATTAGAAATATGGCGACTATCGGCGGCAATATATGCAATGCTTCGCCCTGCGGCGACACCTTGACACCGCTGATGGTTCTCGATGCTGAGTTTGAGCTTAAGGGGGCAGGCGGCAGGAGGGCTCTTGCCGCAGGTGATTTTTTCAGAGGACCGAAGAAAACAGCACTCGAGCCCGGCGAGATCCTAACCGCAGTTAGAATCCCTGCAGCATCGCTTGAAGGCTCGATAACCGGATTTCGTATGACCGGGAAACGTAACGGGCAGGTGATCTCTCAGGTCAATATGGCCGTATGGGCTGTTATTATTGATGGTAAAATAGAGAATATAAGAATTTCAGCCGGTTCGGTAGCACCCGTACCCCTGAGACTCATAAGATGTGAAAAAATGCTGCAGGGGAAAACTGCGGCTGAAATCATGAAGGACGCTTTTATGAAAAACCTTGCTGCAGCGGCAGAGGTTGAAATAACCCCCATCTCCGATGTACGCGCCGGAGAGGATTACCGCCGCTCTGTAAGCGGAGCTCTGCTTGTCGATATAGTCACCGATCTGGTTTCAGAAGGGGTTAAAGATGAAGATTAGTTTTAGCTGCAACGGCGAAACACGTGATATAGAAGCGGGAGCAGAAATAAGAGCTCTTGATATTCTACGCGAGGATCTGGGCCTTACCGGAACCAAAGAAGGCTGCGGGAAGGGTGAGTGCGGAGCCTGTACGATACTTCTTGATGGGAAACCAGTCTGTTCCTGCCTTTTGCCCGCCCCCAAGCTTGAGGGTTGTGAGGTTGTGACTGTTGAAGGTCTTAAAGGTCCGGACGGAGGGCTCCATCCTATTCAGCAGGCCTTTCTTGATACTGGTGCTGTTCAATGCGGATTTTGTACTCCGGGAATGATTCTGAGTACCAAGGCTCTGCTTGATACTAACCCTGCGCCAACTGTGAAAGAGATAGAAACGGGCTTAAGCGGAAATATCTGCCGATGTACCGGTTACGGCAAGATTATCGAGGCAGTCCAGCTGTCTGCGCAGCGTATGAGGAATGAATAATGAGTGAAAAAGAATTTGCAATCATTGGTAAACCTCAGCAGAAGGTTGACGGCATTGAGCTTGTGACCGGAAAAGCCCGTTTTTCAGGCGATCTCAGGTTTACAGGTATGCTCCACGGTTATGCAGTTCGTGCCGGAGTTCCGGCGGGGAAGTTGAAATCGGTGGATACCACAGAGGCCCTGAAAGTCGAAGGAGTGCTTGATGTAATCACTGCAAGCGGCCTGATGGGACCCAATCTCATGGGGATTCTCCCGCCCTTTGATCAGCAGATATTAGCAGTTGATCAGATTCGATATGCCGGCGAAAGCGTCGCCTTTGTTGTAGCTGAGACGAATGCGGCTGCTAAAAGAGCTTCCAGGCTTGTAGTGGCCGACATAGAGAGGTGGGAACCTATTCTCACTACTGACGCAGCCCTTGCTGATGACGCACGGAAGATCCACGAAAACGGCAATATCACATTTACTAAGAAACTAATTAAGGGTGATGTAGAATCAGGCTTTGCTGATGCTGATCTGATCATCGAGAATGATTATGAGACTTCTTTTCAGGAGCATGCCTATATTGAACCTGAAGCGGTATGCGCAGTACCCTCCGGTGATAACCGGATCACAATATATGCAAGCTGTCAGTCTCCCTATCATCTTCGCGGCCATATAGCGGCCAATCTTGGTCTGCCTCATTCGAAGGTTAAGGTTGTTCAGGCCTATACCGGCGGCTCGTTCGGCGGTAAGGACGATGTTGCAGCTGAGATAGGAATCCTCGCCGCAACCGCTGCGGTGAAACTTGAGCGACCGGTCATGGTCGCCCACGATCGCGATGAATCGATAATCGGTTCGAATCTGCGGCATGCAATGAAGATGCATTATAAAACCGGGCTAAAAAAAGACGGAACCATAGTTGCCCGCAAGGCTGAACTCCTGCTTGACGGGGGAGCCTATGCCTCCGAGAGTCCCTTTGTCGTAATGAAGGCCCTGATTCATGCCGCGGGACCCTACTGCATTCCTAACGTAATGATTGAGTCGACTGCAGTTTATACAAACAAGACATATTCAGGAGCCTTCAGGGGCTTCGGTGTTCCCCAGGTCACTTTTGCCTCTGAGTCGCAGCTTCAGGAAGCCGCCGACAGCCTCGGCATTTCAGCGCTTGATATAAGGATGAAAAACGCGCTTAAGCCTGGAGACGCGAACGCTACAAACCAGGTTTTCAATGAATCCGTCGGCATCAGGCAAACTATCGAGGCTGTTGCGGAGCGTACTGCCGGATTCGATACCTCAGCTTCTGAAGATGCTGACTATCTCTATGGTACGGGCTATGCCTCACTTATCCAGGGCATCTCTAACGGTGCTGAGGGAATTGACGTGGTAGGTGCGTCGGTGCAGATGAGTCAGGATGGCTCGGTCGTTGTCGGAGCCGGACTCACCGAGCTGGGACAGGGCGCCCGCACCGTTTTCGCGCAAATTGCTGCCGAAGTTCTTGGTGTACCGCTTAATACGGTAACCGCAAGGCTTGTCGACACCGATTCGGTCCATGATTCCGGTGCCACTGTTGCCTCCCGAGCAACTACTACCGGCGGGATGGCCGTAATGAAGGCGGCAGAAGAAGTTAAAGACAGCCTGCTTTCAATGGCGGCACTGATGTTTAAGACCGAAGCTGAAAACATTGTGCTTAAGGAGGGCTTTGCAGTCCTGGTTTTCGATGATTCAGCGCGTATACCAATCCCGGATGTTGCAACTGCAGCATACTGGACGGGTTTCCCTTTGATGAATTTGGCGTTTTCGAGGGCTCCCGATGCCGACTACGATCATGACACCCATCAGGGCACCATCTACAATGCATATAACTACGGAACACATGCAATGCGTATAAAAATTGAAAAATCAACCGGACGCGTCGAGGTGCTGAATCACATAGCCTCACATGATGTCGGCAAGGTTCTCAATCCGCTCGGCCTTACAGGCCAGGTGGAGGGCGGTTCTCTGATCGGTTTTGGTCTCGCGCATATGGAAAAGGTCGAATACCGCGACGGATTTATCCAGAATGCTAACCTCGCCGATTACGCCGTTCCCACTGTTATGGATCGGATCCCGACTGAGGTAATCTCGGTTGAAGAAGCTAACCCTAACGGTCCCTATGGTGCCAAGGGTATAGGAGAACCACCGGTAGCGGGTGCAGCAGCGGCCTTTGCGAATGCTGTTGCCGCGGCAACCGGTATCAGATTCAGAAAGATTCCGGTAACCCGGGAAGATATACTGACTGCTATTCGCGGAAAATAGGAGCATTTATGGCTGATATATTTATAAAGAATGCATTAGTAATGACATGTGAACCCGATGTTATCAGGGGCGAGGTAATTGAAAACGGCGCTGTTGCGGTTGAAGGTGATAGAATAGCTGCTATCGGGAAAACCGCAGAACTTGAAGCTGAGTATGGAAACTCTAAAAAGGTGATCGATGCTGATGGCAAGATCGTGATGCCCGGATTCATCATTACCCACACCCATATGCCCTACGTGATGGGGCATAACCAGCCCATAGATGTGAGTCAGCTTCACTCATTTTGGGATATGCTCCAGAAGATGGGCTGGGAATGGTTAGAGGACCTGATCACCCGTGACGGTATCTATGCCTCAACCCGCTATGCAGCCGCCAAGATGCTTAAAAGCGGCACAACAACAGTTTGCGATCTTGTTGAAGCCCCGAATGACTTAAGCGGTGCCCTTGAAGCTAGTACGAGAGCGATTGAAGAGATAGGAATAAGGGCTAACCTTGGTTACGAGGTAACTGAGCGAATCCCCGGAGTGCCCATTAACGATAAACTGGACATCACCATGGCTGAAAAGGGTTTTGAAGAGAATCTGCGGCTGATTGAGAACTTTCCCGCAGGATCCGATTCCCTAATAAAACCCCGTCTGGGCATACATACGGCTTATACAAACTCATTTGAAACCCTGAAAAAAGCCCGTGCTTTTGCTGATCAGTACGGCTGCGGAATACAGCTTCATATAGCAGAAATCCCCCGGGCATTTCTCGTGGAGAAGTACGGTAAGTCAGCACCGATGCTGCTTGAGGAAGCGGGGCTCCTGGGTCCCGATGTCGTTGCTGCTCATTGCATCGATCTCGATGATGAAGATATAAACATCCTTGCCCGAAATTCTGTCAATGTCGCACATACCCCGATGACTAATTCGCTCGGCGGCAACGGCGTTGCCCGTGTTCCTGAAATGATGGAAGCCGGTATTAATGTGACGCTCGGACATGACTGTTTCTTTTCGCTCGACACTGCGGAGTATATACGCTTCGCATATTTGATACATAAGGCCCACAATGCGAATCCGGGGCTGATGCCTCCATTCGTACCGCTCGATTTTGCTCTCGGCAATGCCGCAAAGGCCCTTGGGATGGAAAAATCCATAGGAAGTCTTGCCGGGGGCAAAAAGGCGGATCTTCTGGTCATAAAACCTGATTGCCCAACCCCTCTTAATGCCCTGACTGTCATGTCGTTCTTCACAATGACATTTCTCGGCAAGGATGTCGAAACCGTTCTCGTTAACGGAAAGATTGTTGTCGACGGAAAAGAGCTTCAGACCGGAGACGAGGAAATAATTATGAGTGAATGTGTAAAAGAGAGCGCATTGCTCTGGAAAAGGAATGAGTAATTTACCTCCATGTAAATTACTCATATGGAAGTTTGAAACAAAAACTGCAATGCAGTTTCATTTTCCAAACTTCATCTCGATAACCTGCCCTCCATGGCAGGAAAATATTGGAGGATAGATGGCCGATATAAAGACTGAATTCTGCGGATTTAAACTGGATAATCCGGTAGTTGTTCCGGCCGGTGCACATGGGCGTGATGCCGAGACCATAATAAGTGTCGGAGCGGCAGGAGTAAGTGCTGTGATGACAAAGACAATTACCGCCCAGGCTCCGCCCGATGTAAGGCCATGTTTTTCCGCGGTTAATTCCGGGATGGTCAATTCGGTTTTCGGCTCTGACAAGCCGGCGGAATACTGGTTTACCAAAGGGATCTCGAAGGCGAAAAAAGACGGTAAAGCCCTGGTTGTTGCAAACCTCGCAGGATTCTTCCCCGAGCAGGCGGCCGAACTTGCTGTGAAAGCGGTGGACAGCGGAGCCGATATGATTGAAATGCCGACGCATTGTCCCCATATGGGTGAAATCCTTATGGCGATGTTTCCCGGGATGGAAATGGCCGAACCCAAACTTACCGACCTCACGCCCATGATGGCTTCTGTCGAGTTGATTAAAAAAGCCGTAGACGTTCCAGTAATAGTTAAACTTTCGGGAAGCTTCTCAAATATCGTGAAAGAATGGGCACAGGGTGTGAAGGATTCCGGGGCCGATGCAATTGC
>DMKD01000377.1:6199-20758 GCA_003454605.1 Spirochaeta sp.
CCCGCTCTCGGCGGCCCCCGCGGTGTCGGCGGACTCACAGGTCCGGCAATCATGCCGATTGTGCTTCGAATGGTAGCCGAAATCGCCATGACGGTTGATCTTCCTATCATCGGTGTCGGGGGTGTTTCAAGCGCAGAGGATGTCATTAAATATGTGATGGCCGGAGCAAGCCTTGTGGGCGTCTGCACCCACGGTCATATGAAGGGACTCGGCGCCTACACTTCGCTGATTGAAAATATCAGCAAGGTTCTTGATGCTAACGGTTGGTCGAGCCTTGATGAAGTAAGGGGCCTGACACTCAAACGGATAGCCGAGCGTGCGGCCAACGGTAAGACCGCTGTTGTTGAGCCTCAAGTCCCTCTTGTCAATCATGGCGACTGTATCCTCTGTAAAAAATGTGAACAGGTATGTGTTTATGATGCTATAGTTATCGAAGATAAGGTTCAGATTTCGGCAGACAGATGCTACGGCTGCGGCTTATGCGTTAGTATCTGCCCGACAGACGCGATGAGTCAGTCCTATTATTAATAAGTCGTTTATTAACGGTATTACCGTGAGAATAAATAAAAAAAGGAGAAAATTATGAAGAGTAACAAGAAACTCTTGGCTGCTGCAGTAATATTTTTACTGTTGATCACTCCAGTCCTCGTTTTTGCAGGAGGCCAGCAGGAAGCTGAACCAGAAGCTCCCATGGTTGAAAAGGAAGAAGCACCCGAAAAGAAGGCAGAACCCTTCGCACTCGCAGTTGTTGTCCCTGGTGTAACAGCTGGAAGTCCTCTGTATGAGCAGCTCGTTGAAGGCGCTCAGCAGGCAGTTGATAAGTATCCTAATGCATCAATGAAGGTTGTTGAGCTTGGTTTTAATCAGGCTGAATGGGCTGAAAAGATGACATCAATTGTTGCCACTGGCAAATATGATGTAGTAATTTCATCCAACCCATCGATGCCCTTTGTCTGTATGGAACTTGCCGGACAGTTCCCTGATCAGAAATTCATCTTTGTTGATGCTTTCATCGAAGGACATCCGCAGATGGCTTCTTTTCTTTATAATCAGGTTGAACAGTCCTACATGCTCGGTTATCTTGCCGGTTTGATCACAACAAGCGACATGACCGGTGCAAATGCTGATCTGAAGATCGGTATCGTTGTGGCCCAGGAATATCCTGCACTTAATAAGATGATGGTTCCCGGCTTTCTGCAGGGAGCACAGGCTGTTAATGCAGATATAACTCTCGACTACAGGGTAGTCGGAAACTGGTATGATGCAAACAAGGCCGGTGAGCTTGCAAAGAGCATGGTGGATGCCGGTGTTGATGTAATCGGTGTTATCTGCGGAGGAGCAGCCCCCGGCGTATTTGAAGTTGCAAAAGAGCGAAATAAATATGTTATGTACTGGGATGATAACTCCTATGCAAAGGCCCCAGGCGTAATTGCCGGATGCGGAGCTCTGCATCAGACGAAACTGGTTTCCGAGGTTGTCGAAGATGCAATCAACGGAAAAGTTAAGTTTGGAACCGGTGTTAAGCTTAACTCCAGAGACGGATATATTGAGTTTATAGGTGATGATCCTAATTATCTGGACATTATACCTGCAGCCATGCAGGCTGAACATAAAAAGGTTGTTGATTCAATTATGTCAGGTTCTCTAGTACTAGAAGTACCGGAACTATAAAATTACTTAATAGCCCGTGAAGACTGCGGGCGGAAGCCCGTGAAGACACGGGCTTCTATATTAAATCAGGAAGGTGAATGTGGAATCCTATCTCAGCATGAGGAATATCAGTAAAACTTTCAGCTCAACCGGACTCAAGGCCAACGATAATGTTAATCTTGAGGTTAGAAAGGGCGAAATCCATGCATTAGTCGGAGAGAACGGTGCAGGTAAGACCACCCTGATGAATATTCTCTATGGAATTGAACAACCTGATACCGGAACTATCATGCTCAGCGGTAAGGAGATAATGATCACAAACCCCCTTGCTGCAAATAAAGCCGGCATAGGAATGGTTCATCAGCACTTCAAGCTTGTGAATGAGTTTACCGTTGCGCAGAATGTCGTACTCGGAACCGAACCTATGAAAGGAGCGTTCTTTTTTGATAACAGAAAGGCTGAAGCAGATGTTGCGGCTGTTATCGAAAAAAACCGTTTCCACATTTCTCCGGAGATGAAAATATCTGAGATAAGTGTAGGTCAGATGCAGCAGGTGGAGATTATCAAGATGCTGTATCGCAAGGCTGAACTTCTCATCCTTGATGAACCGACATCCGTTCTTACTGAGCAGGAAATACAGCGTCTTTTTAAGACTCTTCGCGAGCTTATAAAACAGGGGAAAACGATCATTATAATCACTCATAAACTCGCTGAGGTTAAGGATATCTCGGACAGAATTACTGTCATGAGAAAGGGCAGGGTAATATCGGTAAAGGATACCGCCGATGTAGATGAGAGTGAGATATCGAGGATGATGGTAGGAAAATCAGTAGTCTTCGACTTCGACAAGGGGGTGGACGGCTGCCGTGACGCCGTTATGAGCTTAGAGAATGTTACTATAAAGAAAAAAAGGCAGGGCCGACCGATTCTGGACGGGATCTCATTTGAAGCCTCAACCTGTGAGATCATCGGCATCACCGGGGTTGCGGGGAACGGGCTCACCGAACTTGAAGATGTGATAGCCGGTCTGGAAAGAATCAGCAGCGGAAGGGTCTATCACAATGATCAGGATATCACTAATATAACTCCTAAGGCTTTACGCGACAGGGGGCTCGCCTACGTCCCTACCGACAGATTAAAACGTGGTTCAAGTCTGGAAACATCGGTAAAGGAAAATCTCATCCTGACTACTCATCATGATTTTATGAACAGCGGCGGCGTCTTTGATGAAGTGAAAATAAACGAGCACAGTAAAAGGCTTATCTCGGAGTATCTTATAGACGGACATGCCGACGTTCCGATAGGGACCCTATCGGGCGGCAATATTCAGAAGGTAATACTGGCCAGGGAACTTGAAATGGTAAAAGACTTTGTCTTGTTTTCAGAACCGACCTGGGGGCTCGATATTGCCAGCAGCGAGTTTATTTATGAAAAGATGCTCGAGATGCGGGCCAGGGGAGTGGCGGTAATTCTTATATCGTCGAATATAGATGAAATATTAGCACTTGCCGATACGGTAATTGTGATGTACCGCGGGCGTATCGTAGCCAAAAAGGCATCCGGTCCGGAACTGACCCGCGAGGTAATTGGTGAGTATATGCTGGGCTTGAAGGATGATTACTCTACGGATGATGATTGTTCTTCGGACAATGATCATTCAAAGAATGATTTTAAAGGGGAAGATAATTGAAAGTAAACCGCAGCGACTGGTTCGTAACAGCATCGGCCCTCCTTATCACCCTTGGCGCAGCATTTGCCGTAATGCTTGTGATGATCTTCATCATGAGTGAAACACCGGGCGAAACAATTTATTATTTCTTTGCCGGGCCTTTGACAAATAAATACTATCTCGGAAACATGTTCAATTCAGCTATACCGTTGATTTTAACCGGCCTCGGAATAGCCTTCGCGTTTCGTTCATCAATGTTTAATCTTGGCGGAGAAGGCCAGGTCTATGCCGGCGGCCTTGCTGCAACCGCAGTTGCTCTCCCACTGCCCGCGGCAGGCGCCTTTTTCGGGATTACAATCAGCCTTCTCGCAGCAGTGGTTACAGGCGCTGTGATTGCCGGCCTGTCGGGATTCTTCAAGATGAAATGGCGTACCGATGAGCTTATCTCATCATTTCTAATCTCAAACGCATTAATATACATCGTTGATAATTTCATCACCGGGCCGCTTGATGATCCGGAGAATAACCTTCTTGTCACAAGCAAGATTGCCGAGCAGTACTGGTTCAAGAAGATCTTTCTGCCCTCGAATCTTGATATAAGTATATTCTTTATAGCCATAATTGCAGTGCTCGCCTTCTACTATCTCTTTAAAACCCATCAGGGTTATGAAATGAGGATGTGCGGGCTGAATCCTGAGTTTGCCCGCTACGGCGGAATAAATGTCGGTAAGTACATGATCCTTCCAATGCTCTGGAGCGGAGCCTTTCACGGTCTTGCCGGAGCTGTTGCAGTTTTTGGGACCAGTCATGCCTGCTATAAAGGCTTTTCAGGCGGGATGGGCTGGAATGGAATTGCGGTCGCTTTAATAGCCAGAAATAATCCAATAGCTGTAATTCCTGCAGCACTGTTTTTTGCCTACCTTGAAGCAGGAGCAAAATCAGCCATGATCAACGCAGATGTTACTATTGAGATAGCTTCTATCGTACAATCGGTTGTGTTCTTTTTGATAACCGCGCAGGCCATATACAACTTTGTTAAGTTCAGGAGGAAGGCAGTATGAGTAACGGAGAATTTTCAATACCATTAATCCATAATTCAATAAGCATAATGACTCCATTTCTACTTGCTGCTATCGGAGGCTTGATGACCGAGCTTGGCGGAATGCTGAATATTGCTCTTGAGGGACTCATTCTTATCGGTGCATTTTTCAGTGTCATATTTGCGGCAGCAACGGGAAGTCTTTTCCTTGGAATCCTTCTCGGCATCCTGATGACCATCTTCATCTCCTGGATCTTCGGCGCAATCACCCTCTACCTCAAGGCCAATGTATTTATAACCGGTCTCGCTACCAACCTGCTTGCAGGAGGGCTTACCGCCGTTTTGTCGTTTCATCTCTTCGGTACAAAGGGCGTTCTGATGTTTAATGATCTTCCCTCTCTGCCTTCGTTGAACGTACCGGCATTGCACGGAATTCCCGTACTGGGTGATATCCTGTTTGGTCATAATATCCTCGTCTATATGAGCTGGCTGATCGTTGTCGTTGCCTGGATAGTAATCTACCGTACTCCCTTCGGATTCAGGCTGAGGGGAACCGGGAGTAATCCAAATGCCATGTCGGCTCTGGGATTGAAGCCGCAGAACTACCAGATGATAGGAATCCTTATATCCGGTTTCACCTGCGGGCTTGCAGGAGCAGTGCTTACGCTGAACCTTGGAGCCTATGTTCCGAATATCTCTTCCGGAAGAGGATGGATTGCATTGGTCGTAATCTACCTCGGTGGTAAGACCCCTTTTGGTATCTTAGGTGCCGCCTTTGTGTTCGGTCTTGCCGAGAGTCTGTCCAATTACGCTCAGGGATTCATGGATATCCCGGCTGATTTTATTCTGGCCTTCCCCTACATTATTACGGTCGCGGCGATGGTTATCATGTCGGTTATTCAGACCAGGCGGGAAGACTAGGGCGGATTCTGCTGGTTAAGCTTGCGGTATTCACGATTATGACGTATACTAAACCTAACGTTATACGTAAGGTTTGGAGAACGTCATGTACAGAATAGGTGATCTTGCACGTGAGGCTGATGTCACTGTAAGGACTATCCGTTATTACGAGGAGTTGGGATTAATCGATGCACCCGATAGACAGGACCGTGGGCAGCGGAGATATACCGACAAGGATTTAATCTATCTAAAGAGGATAATCCAGCTGAAGAGTTACGGGCTTACCCTCGTTGAGATAAAAGAGATCATCGATCTTGGACAGACAGATCCTTCCGGAGAAAAACGGCGGACCATGCTCTTGAAGCATTACCGTGAGAAGACCAGCGATGCTATTACCAGACGGGAAAAGCTTGATAATTATATCGATGATCTGCAGTGGCATATTGAGCAGCTTGAGAGTGTTGATGATTTTCAGGGATGTCCGGGACCGGCATGTGCCGATTGTAAATACTTAGAAAAATGCCGCTTTGCGGTTCAAGCACATAAAGATTAGGAGAGAACATGAAGTCAGCAGTACTCGAAGATGCGAAAAAAATTGCAATAAAGGAACTCCCGAAACCGGAGTTACAGTCCCATAAGATTTTAGTACGGGTAAAATACTGCGGTATATGTACATTGGAGCAGCGGCTCTATAGGGGAGATATGAAAATCTTCTACCCCATTGTTCCGGGCCATGAGGCTGCAGGTGAGGTTGTCGAGATCGGTGAAAAGTCTGGAACTGCATTTAAGCCGGGTGATAAAGTTGCTCTTGATATGGTCTACCGCTGTAACGTCTGTTATCACTGCAGAACAGGCCAGTCAAATCTTTGTGAGCATCGTTTTAACAGGAGTATCACTCCGCTGGGCGGATTCAGTGAGTATGTTCTTGTGAGGCCCAGTCAGGTCCACTTAATCGAAGGAGACCTTTCCTTGAAGGAGGCCGCCTTTACAGAACCCGTTGCCTGTTGCATTCGCTCGTTGAAAAAGATTGATATCAAAATAGCTGAAGATGTACTAATCGTCGGAGCAGGTCCCATGGGTCTTATGCATCTGCAGGTGGCTCGCACTATGGGTGCAAGGGTCTTCATCTCGGATATCAACGATGAGAGACTAGAGATGGCCGCTGAATTAGGTGCAGACAGGGTAATAAATCCCTCTAGTGAGGATGTTGAAAAAGAATTGAAGATGGCTACCGGCGGAAGGGGCGTTGATGCATGTGTTGTTACAAGTCCTGCTATTCCGGCATTATCCAGTGCCTTCGCGTCCATCAAGAAAGGCGGAAGGGTAAATATCTATACAGCATATATGCAGGAAAAACCGGAACTGCCTATCGACCTTAATACCCTTCATAGATCAGAAATACTTGTGACAGGTACTGAAGGCAGAACCGAAATTGATTTTCAGCAGTCTGCCAGACTTCTATCATTCGGAAGAATCAATGTCAAACCCTTAATCAGTAAAATTGTAGGATTTGATGACATCGAAGAGGGTATAGTGGCTGCATCAAGTCCTGATACCCAGCGTGTTCTCCTCGGAATGGAATAATGATATTAGCCTTCGATATAGGAACTACAGTACTAAAAGGAGCCCTTCTAACTGAGGAGGGAGAGTTTAAGGGCCTTGCCGCGAGAAGCATGTCTTTGTGTGATACGACCGAGAGCGGCTGTTATGAGGCTGAGTCCGGTGAATGGATTGAGGCTTTCTGCTCAGTCACGGCCGAACTCCTTGCTGACTGCGATAAAAATCTGCTTAGAGCGGTTGTAATCAGCGGAAACGGACCGACTCTTGTCCCGGTATCAAAGGACGGGACCTTTCTTGAGCCGGTCATGTCCTGGATGGACAGGAGGGGAACAGCGCAGTCAGCAAAGATAGGTGAGGTTCAGGATTTTGTTATTGACCCTACTTTCTATCTGCCGAAGGCTATGTGGATAGCAGATAATCTTCCCCATGTCTATGAAGAAACCGAATTTTTTCTGTCCTGCCCCGAATCAATGGCATTCTGGCTCACGGAAGTAGCGGTAACTATCCTGCCCGGCCTGAAATTTGAAAAATATTTCTGGAGCGATAATCTGCTTGAAGCAACGGGCATGGATAAGGCCAAATTCCCCGACTTTGTCAAACCGGGGCATATTACAGGCGTGGTGAATAAAAGTGCTGCCGCACTCAGCGGACTGCCTGTTGGGCTTCCTGTTGTGTCCGCCGGTCCTGATTTTGTTGTGACACTGCTTGGAACGGCCGCGGTTTACCCCGGTCGCGCATGCGACAGAGCCGGAACATCTGAGGGCATTAACCTCTGCACCGAAAGTTATATCGAAGATCCGAGGCTGATGGGTTACGGACATGTTGTAGAGCCCTGGTACAATGTTTCAGGGATAATCTCAACATCGGGGAAGGCTCTTGAGTGGCTGAAAGAGAACCTGAACAGTTCTGAAGAGGATTATGACTTCTTTCTCGAGGCCGCGTCTGAGTCGGCAGCAGGCTGCGATGGACTACTGTTTCTGCCCTATCTCGCCGGAGAACGGGCTCCTCATTGGGATCCTGCCGCCCGTGGAGCCTTCATAGGTTTGGGGCTGCACCACAGCAGGGGCGATATGATCAGGGCGGTAATTGAATCAACAGGCTATGCAATGCGTGATGTCATCGATGTGATGGCTGAGAACGGCGGCCGGGTTGATGAGCTTAGAATAACCGGCGGACCGTCCAAATCGGAGCTGTGGAATCAGATTAAAGCCGATATCACAGGCAGACGGCTGCTTGTCCCTGAATCAACCGAATCAGAACTGCTTGGCAATCTCGCAATAGCACTCAGATCCCTCGGCGATACCGATGAACTATCTGAATGTGCTGATCGTATTGTACGTATAAAAGATACCTATGAACCTGATGCCGCGCGGCACAGCATGTACTCGGAATATTTTGAACTATACAGAGAATCCTACAGGAATCTCAAAGATATATTCGGTTCACTTGGAGCTATTAGAAATAAGGAGAAGAAATGAACACCGGCAAAGCAATTAGGATGAACAATATTTTCAGGAAGGATACCGGTAAGTCGGTTATCGTAGCGTTTGATCACGGCGGAATAGCCGGACCGATGGACGGAATAAATGAGCCTGCAAAGGTGATACAGGCCTGCGTAGACGGCGGAGCCGACGGCGTTCTGACTACAAGGGGATTCATTAAAGCGGCAGAGGGCGCATTTGACCGCAGTCTGGCAATAGTGCTGCGGTTAACCGGCGGATTCACCGTTTTAGGCGGCAAGTTTGAAGAGGAGATGATAACCTCGGTTGAAACCGCTCTTAGATATGGTTCGGCCGGCGCTGCAGTTACCGTAAAATTCGGCCATGAGCGTGAAGGATTTTTTACGAAGCAGGCTTCGCTCACAGCCGACAGCTGTGAAGAATGGGGAATGCCTCTGATGATCGAGGCTATGGCCCGCGGAAACGGCCGCGATGGTAAACCGCTGAAATCTACCGACCCTGCAGGAGTTAAACTTGCATCACGCGCGGCAGCTGAAATCGGTGCCGATATGGTGAAAACCTACTACACCGGTGATCCTGATTCCTTCGCTGAGGTTGTAGAGGGCTGTATGGTTCCTGTTGTAGTTCTGGGCGGGGCTAAAACCGACAGTATTAAAGACGTATTCAGTGATGTCTACTATTCGATTCAGGCCGGCGGTTCAGGTATAGCAATAGGCCGCAACATCTGGCAGCATGAAAATACCACATCAATGGTCGAGGCAATGTGCGGCATAGTGCACGAAGGCTGGAGCGTCGACCAGGCAATGGCCCATATTTAAGGGGCGGGCGCAGTATGCCGTGGACAGCTTTTTTCGCCAACGGTCTCTGGGTTCTTGTTATCGGACTCATGGGGCCGTCGGTTCCGTTTATCATTGAAGAGTTCTCGCTTGATTACCAGCAGGCGGGGCTTATCTTCACGATTCTGTCAATAAGTTCGTTTATCGGTACATTCATAGGCGGATGGGTATCTGATTACCGCCGCCGCAAAATATTCTGGCTGGCTTTTCTTATATTACTTGCCGCAGGGCTTGCTGCCTACGGAACAGCTGCATCGTTTTTCATGCTGCTGGTAACCGTTTTTTTCATGAGCCTCTTCGGCAGTCCCATAGGAGCTATCGGGCAGAGTATAATGCTTCAGATCTTTCCCGCTAAAAGAGGCCGCTACCTTTCGCTTTCCACGATGTTTGCCGCAGCAGGCAGCTTCATTGCGCCGCTTATGATATCGCTTGTCTATCTCGCGGGTCTCAACTGGCGGGCTGCATTTTATCTCACATCAATTATGGTGATAGGTCTGTTTTTCCTGGTTCTTCTGTCAAAACTTCCCCAGCCGACGATCGGAAAGCACAGCAGTTTGAGTGTGTTCAGGCTTTTCATCGATAAGCGGATCATGTTTACCGGCATCATGATATTCTTTGGTGTTGGCTTCGATCTCGGTTTCTCATTCTGGCTCGCTGAGTATTTTATCACATATGCAGGAACAGCTGCCGAAATATCAGGTTTTGCTGTAGGCTGTTATCTTGCAGGTGTAATCACGGGGCGGTATATTAACTCCCGTAAACCCGAGCATATCAGCGGCTGGCTTCTGCCTGCAGCGGGAATCGGGCTTGCTGTTGTATCTTTGCTTCTCTTTCTGAATATCAGTATAATCCCGTTGAAGCTGCTATTTTGTATTTTATATGGTCTGGGTATCGCACCGGTATTTCCGTCGATGATGGCGCATGGAACTGCCTACTATCCTGAACGTTCGGGGGCTGTGACAGCCGTGCTCTTTTCAATAATGTCGCTAAGCGGAGCGGTGTTCCCGGTAGTTATCGGGATAATAGGACGAAGCCTGGGCATCGAGCAGGCGTATTACACCCTGCTGCTGATGATGATACCGGTTGTTATCGGTATGCTTGTGAGAAAACGGTTTTCATAGTACCCGCCGGAGGTTTTCTTCTCTTTTAACGATCTTTCGTTCCTCCATCTTATTAAGAATGGGGATGATGTACTTGCGCGACAAGCCTGTCCGTTCTTTGGCCTGAGCTATGTCGAATGTATCTCCCTTTTTGAGACCTTTTAAAATTACAGAACAAAGTTCGGTATAAACCTTCTCGGTCATGAAAAGGGTCTCGGTCAGAGGGACGATGAGTCCGGCGCGGGTAAGTATTCTGAGATCCTTGTTTGCTCCGGGGATCTTCTTTTTCGCGATATCCAGCCCCGCCTTCCCCGCCAGCTCGGTTTCTTTTAAAATTTGAGCAGCAGCCTTTGACAAAGTTGATTCAGAGGTCTTTCCGCTTGTGAGAATATTGTTTTTATCGGTGACCTTGCCGGATGAAATCAGATCTATAATAAGCTGTTTCAACGCTGCTGCAGGAAGCCCAATCAAGCCCTTGAGTTCCTCACTCTTAACACCTCCGGCTGAAGATGCGAGATCGACAATTCTATTTTCAAACTCTACCCGTTTTTTATCGTCAAAATGCCATCGTTCATTATCTCTGGTCCATCCGTTGACGGCAAGCTCCAGTGACTGACGATCGGTTTTAAGGGATGAAGCAATGCTGATTCGCTCGTTCTTAGCGGTATTGCCCTTCCATATTACCCGACCGCTGCCTGTGATAAGACTGCCTCCCTTACGGATGATCACAATCGGCTGACCGTGCCTCAGCGGCATTGCTTCATTCATACTGACGCGAGCTCGCGGCGGAAGTTCCGGGGGGGCTAGTCCTGAAGGACGAAATCCTGAAGGATTTTTAAGGAAGTGTATGCTGCCTAAACTATGGGCGGTGCCGGCGGCAAATTCAGCTTCGGAGTGATTTCTGATGCCCTCGCTACTGCCGATCAGTTCTATTATTACCTCGGTTTCAGCTGTGAAGTCAGATTCAGTTGTGGTTAAGCAGCAGCCTCGTTTTACGTCAGATGCATCTGCTCCGATGATATTTAATGCTGCTCTGCAGGAAGGAACAACGGAATCTGATTCGGCATCATAGCTTTGAATTCCGCGAACGCGGATGATGCTGTGGTTTGGAAGGAGAAGCAGGCTGTCATTCTTCTGTACCGTTCCTTCTCTGAGACTTCCTGTCACTACCAGACCCGCACCGCGTATGTTGAAAGCCCTGTCGATATGCAGGACGGGAATGTTCGTTTTTCTATCTTGATCTCTATTAATAGTTTTAAGAGTCTTCGATATAAGCCGTTTCAATTCCGCAATATTTTCACCTTTGAGCGATGATACTCCGATAACCGGATGTTCACGGCCTGTTTCTTCAAGCAGCCTCAGCTGGACATCTTCAATTACCTCTTCAGTCTGCTGAGGCTCTACCGCATCAGTTTTTGTAATAACCGCTATAAGGCTCTCGATGCCCATCGCTTTAAGCACTGTAAGATGGTTCCCCGTCTGGAACATCCATCCGTCATCGGCTGCAACAACTAACAGGGCCAGGTCTATCCCCCATGCTCCGGCAACCATATTCCGTATGAAGCGTTCATGCCCCGGTACATCCACAATTCCTATCTCATCGCCTTCATCATTCCTGAAGTGGGCAAAGCCGAGATCAATTGTAAGGCCTCGTTTCTTTTCTTCAGGGAGTCTGTCTGTGTCGATTCCTGAGAGGGCTTTGATGAGGAGTGTCTTGCCGTGATCTACATGCCCGGCTGTACCGATGATATTCATGCTATAGCTTTTCTTCCAGATCCTTTAAGACGGACTTAACATACTTCAGTTCATCATCGGTGAAGACTGCAGGATTGATAGCAGCGCTGTCTCCGCGGATTGTTCCGATAATAGGGGTCTCGGCCTGACGCAGCAGATCGATAATCATCTGTGCTTTTAAGTGTTCTGAGATAATTTCTATCGACCATGATTCAAAGAACTGATCAGGGGTACTTCCTCCCCCGATGCATATTTTGTCGCTGATGAGTTTATACTTTTCAGCAGAAATTCCGCGTTTCAGTTTGCGGCATTTATCTTTAACAGCCTCGCAGCTGTCAATGACTTCAGCATGGCGCGACCATGCATTGGGGCTGTTGAGCCGCTGAAGCAGGCTGGTCTCGAGAAGTGAATATATCGTCTTGCCCGGGCGCATTGTTCTGATCAGCGGATTTTTATCAAGCTTAATTATCATTTCACGCCTGCCGGCAAGGACCCCTGCCTGCGGCCCGCCCAGTACCTTGTCTCCGGAGAAGGTTACAATATCCGCTCCGTCGGTGATGAGGGTTCTGACCCTGTCTTCCCCCTTGAGCTTTTCATTCAGTACGCCCGAACCCTGATCAACTGCAAGGATAATGTCGTCAGGCAAAACCTCAGAAAGTTCTCTGACAGAAGGTTCTGATGTAAATCCTCTGATTGCAAAGTTCGATCTATGTACCTTCAGTATCATTGCCGTGTCTTCGGTCACTGCATTCAGGTAATCATCGACAGTAGTTATATTTGTTGTGCCCACCTCTACGAGCCTGGCTCCAGAGAGCTCAAGAATCTCAGGGATTCTGAATCCTCCACCGATTTGGACCTGTTCTCCCCTTGATACAATAACCTCTTTGCCTGCGGCAAAGGTATTGAGCAGCAGATGAACTGCGGCCGCGTTATTGTTTACTACAGCACAGGATTCAGCACCGGTTAATGTGTTTATAAAGAAAGGGACGAGCCCGTTGCGTTTGCCGCGCTTGCCTGTTTTTAAAGAGAGCTCAAGACTGGAATATCCCGTGTTAATATCCTCGCAGGCGTCCCACACCTCCTGCTCAATGGGAGAGCGTCCCATGTTGGTATGAAGAATAACACCGGAGGCATTTATTACCGGACGGATGCGGCGGTTATAGAGCCTTGTGCACAGTATTGAGATATTACTGTACAAAGCGTCTTCATCGAAGCTTTCGCCGTTTTTTATTCCTTCACGGCAGTGATCCACCGCCGAGCGGACTGCTGCTGCTGTGAGCTGCCTGCTGATCTTCTCATTCCATACGCTCGCGCGGGGATCATTCAGTATCTGTTCTGTCTGTGGTATCTTTCGCATTTCTAAATTATTCATAATTCACCTTATTCTTAAGGATCGGCTCTGAAGTTTATAATCTGAAACGAATAAAAAACCAGATTTTGCTATATTAAAAGTATTATTAAGGAATAGGAACGAATTATGAAGAAACTTTATTCTGTAGCCGAGATTGCTGAAATCCTCGGACTTCACCAGAAGACTGTTCAGCGCTTCATTCGTGAAGGTAAGCTGAAAGCAAACAAGATTGGACGTGCATGGAAAATCCATGCTGAACTTGCCGATAAAGATCCGCATACCGGAGTTGCTGAGCCCTCTGTCTCAATAGAAGAGAGGCTGTCGGTCTCGGCTGTTATCGAGCTTAAGAATGCCGAGGACAGCGAAACCTCCAGAATCTCAAACACCCTGATAGCTGTCTTAAATGGAAAAGATCAATCCTGGGGCGAAACCCGATATGACTATATATATCAGCCCGAGACAGGCACAGCGCGATTCGTGCTTTATGGAAAGCCTGCATTCATCAGTTCGATTATGAAGATGCTGGAGCATCTGTTATGAAAGTGTTCAGAACAGAGGCGGGTAAATCGATAGTCCGAAGCCGATATGACGAGCTTCTTGCAAAGTGGCCTGTTCCCTGTGAAAGACGATATGTCGGCGAAACACATGTCATTGAATGTGGGCCTGAATCTGCTGCACCGCTTATTCTGCCGCATGGATGGGAGATGTAGAGACCTGGAGCAGAAGCTTCCGGGTTGTTGCGGTTGATCTGCCTGGAGAGCCAGGGCTGAGTTCTGATCAGAGGCCGTCGCCGTCCGGTGATGATTTCAGCAGTTGGCTTGCGGGGCTTTTAGACGAGCTTGGCTATACAGAGCAGCCGGTCTCGATAGTAGGACAGTCGCTTGGTGCATTCGCCGCACTGAAGTTTGCGGTGAAATACCCGAGCAGGGTTAATAAACTCAGCATGCTGACTACATCCGGAATCAGTCCTACGAGGCTGAGTTTTATGTTCAAGGCACTGCCGATGATGCTTCTCGGGAAATGGGGCTCGAATAGAATCAACAGAATGATTTCATACGGAGCAGATCTTGGTGATGAGGCAGCAGGCTTCGGTGCCCTTGTGTCAAAACACTGCCGCCCGCTGACTGAAGTGATTCCGATTTTTCCAGATGCCGAGCTCAGCAGGCTTACAATGCCCGTCCAGTACTTCGGCGGTGATCACGATGTTCTGCTGAACTCTGGTGCGGCTGCCGCAAGGCTGCAGGAGCTTCTTCCGAAGGC
>DMKD01000130.1 GCA_003454605.1 Spirochaeta sp.
TCAGAATGATCTGCTCGTTTCAATAATGAATAAGGCGGTTTCGGCTGTCTGTCTCAGTGAGATTGAGCAGGACAGTGAGCCTGGAAATTATTTCATTGACAGGGCGGCCTACTTCAGCCGTATCCGGGGGAAAACTGCCGAGCTCTTCGCGCTTTCATGCCGGGTCGGTGCAGTTCTCGGCGGCGCTGATGAGAAGTTCAGTGAGGAATTTTATGATGTTGGTCTGAATTTCGGATTGGCTTTTCAGATTATGGATGATGTCCTCGATTACCGCGGTTCAAGTGACAGAATGGGCAAGCCCGTGGGAAATGATCTGAAGGCAGGAATTCCCACCCTGCCGCTGATCCTTGCTCTCGAATCGGGTGATACTACCCTTGAGCGTTTCTGCCGTTCAAGAAATAAATACCGGCTCAGGGCGGCAATTAGAAAGAGAGTGCTTAAGGGCGGTTTTGATAAAGCGGCTGCGGTAATCGGCGAGGAATATCTGGGAAAATGTCTGGATAAACTACAAAGTCTGGAATTTCAGGACCGGGATCTCTTTGCGGCAGTCATCAGCAGTCTTAATATAAGAGAGCTTTAATAAAAAAGGCGGTGATTATTCCGCTGACTGTAAGTTTTACTATTACTCCCAGCAGTGTCCCGGTGAATACCCCTAGGGCTGCTTTCAATGGTTTGTCGTTTTCCCGGTTGAAAAGCATTTCACCGGCAAGAGCACCGAGGAAGGCGCCGATGATTACTCCGAGGGGCGGCAAAAATATCATTCCGGCTATCATTCCCACAATACTTCCCCATATCCCGGCCCTGCCTGCACCGGCTCTTTTAGATGATATAACCGGAAACACATTATCAAGCAGCTGTGATATTACAGCCGCGGCTCCAAGAATAATCAGAAGCACCGGTTTAAACAGGCCGAAACCTGTAGGTATTGAGATGAGAATGAGTGCCGCGAAGCTTAAAACCGGACCGGGGAGGACCGGGGCCACGCATCCAATGAATCCGATGATGATAAGAATGGAGCCTGCTATCGTGAAGATGATTTCAGTAATCATATTGTAATCTTACTACCAGGGCAGGTAATGAGCAATGGGATGACTGCGGGCTTGATCGAAAAATCTTAACGTGTTAAATAAGTGATATGACTCTGTATACAGCTGTTATTACCCTCATATTGATTATGGATCCTTTCGGGAATATTCCGATTTTTCTTTCTGTTCTGGAAAACTTTGAGCCGAAAAAAAGAAGGGCGATTATCCTGCGGGAAAGTATTTTCGCTTTCATCGTTCTCGTTTTTTTTCTTTTTTTCGGGCGGTTCATCCTTCAGGGGCTTCATATATCTCAGCCTGCTCTTTCGGTTTCCGGCGGTATTATTCTTTTTCTTATTGCAATCAGAATGATATTCCCGGGAAAACCCGGTGATCCGTCAAGCTTTGCAGCCGCAGGCAGCGAAGTTGATGTTGTTCAGGAGGAACCTCTGTTCGTTCCGCTCGCGGTGCCGATGCAGGCAGGTCCCTCCGCCATGGCCTTTGTTATCCTTTCTTCGAGCCAGTATCCCGACCAGCTCCCCAAACTGCTGTTTGCTCTTTTTATTGCCAGTCTGGTCTGCACAACAGTGCTCAGCCTCTCTGATTTTCTGCGGAAGATTCTCGGCAGCCATGCCCTGCGGGCTATCGAACGACTCATGGGTATGATTCTGACGACTATGGCAATCCAGATGCTTTTGACCGGTATCAGTGATTATATGAGCTGATCATTGTTTGAACAGTCTCCGGTGCTGTGATAGAATACAGGTGCCGGAGTGATTTGTGAAAAAAATATTCTTATTTATCTGTCTGCTGTTCCTTCCACTTTTTTTTCTATCAGCTGATGAAGAGCACCCCGCAATTCTCGTGAGAGGTCCTCTGCCGCATGACGGTATTGAATACCTCGGCGTTAATGCAATTTCCTCACAATACGGCGAGTATCTTTACGAAGACGATTCGGTGCCGGTTTATTTTACGACTGAAGAAATATTTCTGTCGAGTGACTGGATCAAATCCGATTGCGGCATCGAGGGATTATACAAGTTTGATAAATCAGCTGATAACACCATTGCCGCATACGTCGACAGGAAGGGCTGGACGGCTTTTCTTTCATTTAAACAGGAAGCAGCTTATATCTGCGAATTTATCGAAGAATACCGCGGGCGTCAGAATTATTTTCTGAACATAGCCCGGGAAGATATAGGATTCTCATTCCCCGCATTACTGGAATTTAGTCAAGGAGAATAAAGTGAGTGTTTTGAACGAAATTCTTGACCGGGAACATGCTATGTTCATGTCGGTCAATGCTGAGGGTGAACCTGAATGTAGGAATAGTACGGAGATGTTTAAACTTCATCGCAGCGTACAGTTTTCTGCATGGTCTGGAGATACTCTGGAATCATATCTCGATGATCTGAAAGCAGCAGAACTTGAGAATCGAAATTTGATGACATACAAATACGCCAGGATGGATGATCTTATTCCGACTGAGAATGATGATCCCCTGGTACAGGTTATAACTGATATTCAGATTAAATGGCAGCTTGAAATGGTAGAGAAGTATCCTGATTTGATGAAGAATGCGAGAGGTGTTACCTCTCCTGAAAATTCTCCCTTATCAGTTTCGTTCGCCCGCTATCTGTCTGCAGAGCTTGAGAGTTATTCAAGCCGTACATTACAGCTTCTTTACAGGGATATTGAAGAGTATCAGGAAAATGATATCAACATGTCTGAAAAGGTTTATAATAAATTAATATCAAGTCTGGGCTATGAATCTATCGAAGAATTCAGAGCCGCAGAATAGGAGGCATGATAAAGAATCCTGAAGGTGCAGGCACCTTTGTATTTTTATCATTTTGAAGTTTGCAAGCAGAGCTTGTCAAACTTCACTATCAAGACCTTGCCATCTAAGCTGCGTTGCAGCTTTTAGCAGGAATTTATTGTAGGGGAAAATATGTTTAATTTTGATTATCAATCCGGAACAAAAGTTATTTTCGGCCGCGGCGTTGTCGACAGGCTTGGAGAAGAGGCTGCTGAAATCGGCAGAAAGGCTCTGTTTGTATATGGGCGCGAAAGTGTTAAAAAAAGCGGACTCTATGATAAAATCTGCAGTCAGCTTAAATCTGCCGGAATCGACTGGATTGAGCACGGCGGAGTCTCTGCTAATCCTATGCTGAGTCATGTACAGGCCGGAGTCGATAAGGCAAGGGACGCGGGTGTTGATTTCATCCTCGGCGCGGGCGGAGGGAGCGTAATTGATGAGAGTAAGGGCATAGCCGCGGGTGCTGCTAACGATGCTGATCTATGGGATCTCTACTCAAAAAAAGCAATACCTTCTGCTGCACTTCCGGTGATAGCTGTACAGACCCTGCCCGCGACATCGTCCGAGACTAACCAGGCGGCGGTTGCAACTAATGAAGCAACAAAAGAGAAGTTCGGCCTGCGCCATCCTCTGCTCGTGCCGGCGAAGGCCTTCCTCGATCCTGAACTGACCTTTACTATTCCGCTGAAATATACTGCTTATGCATGCTTCGATATGATGTCGCATATGCTTGAGGGCTACTTCACATCAACGGCAGATTTCGCACCGGTACATGCGGGTTTTACCGAGGGGCTTGCGAAAGCTGTAAAGGAGAGTCTTGAGCGGGTGCTAGAAAACCCTGAGGATTATGACGCACGCGCATCGATAATGTGGGCTGGTTCTCTCGCCTGGAACGGCATCGCCAACGCCGGGCTTGAAGGTGCAAAAATTCCGTGTCATATGTTTGAGCATCCGCTCAGCGGTCTTTATAATGTAGCACATGGTGCGGGGCTTGCAGTGGTTATGCCTGCCTGGCTCGAGTTTAAAAAACATGAGATTACAGCTAAAATTATCAGTTTTGGAGAAAAGATCCTGGAGACGAAAGGCTTAGCTGATGCTGCAGATGAGATTGAAGCGGCAAATCTAGTGATTGCTGAGTTCCGCAGCTGGTTGAAAAGAATCGGCTGTCCGGGGAACATGACTGAACTTGGAGTCGGGAATCCCGACATCAGTAAACTCGTAAAGCATACTCGAATTCTGTCCGGGCAGTGGAATATCACCGGATACAGCGATGAAGATATGGCTGCTGTATACCGGCTTTGTATTTAAAGGAAGGGTTGTTAAACCGAGAATTCCTCTCTGCTTTTCTGAATCTTCTTCCTGCTTGCAAGTATTTCATATGAATAATCATCGAAGAGCTGATTAAGGCAGTTTTTCAGGGTGTCGTAGCCGAAGTGTTCTTTAGCAATCCTGAAATTCTGTTCAATCATCTCGGTCCGTTTCTGCGGATCATGAAGTATATCGTTGATTTTATCTAAGGCATCATCAGGAATTACAAGTTCGTTTTTATTGTTATAGTTATCGTGAACCTCGATCATGTTGAAATCATGGACTCGAATATCGGTTTTATATACAAGATAGGTTGATGTCACAACTGGTACTTTTGCCGCCACAGCTTCAAGAAGTGCATTCCCGAAACCTTCCCATATAGGCAGGTAGGTGACAAAATCGGCATTGGCAATAACATCGCGGTTGGTGTACATTTTCTTTCCGGAATCAGTTGTTCCCCGAGTCGAGGCCACTCTGTTAGATATGAAATGCAGAGGAACCTCGTATTCATCCGCGAGTGTTTTAATCTGTGCTATATAGTTTTCATCGGGTTCATCTCCCTGGTAGAGGGAAATAATAAGATGCAGCCGACGCATCAGTTTGGGATGCCGCATTCCAAGTTTGCCGACAAAACGAACAGAATCTTCAATGCGTTTTCTCTGTACAATCCTCGTGGGCTGCAGCACGAGAATATCTTCATCCTTAAACCCGAGCTCTTTGCGGAAATCTGAATTGTATTCATCTTTAATGACGGGATTGTCGAAGTCTTCACAGTTGGGAATAATCCGGGGGTGCACACGCTTTATTGAACGCAGAATGTGCGAGGCATAGTTTGAAAGAACAACATGCTCGATGCCCGGAATCTGGGGCGGCATGGTTTTAGACAGTATTGTTTCAATTGCCGAGTTTACGAAACGGCTGCGCTCCCACCAGAAATCGTGATGGTGGAATATCGTAGCTATCCGTTTTTCACTGCAGAGTTTGTAGACAGCGAGTCCTCCGAGCAGGGTCATCGGCATTGCGTTTGTATTCTGAGCAACGACTACATCGATCGAATTGCTCTGGATGAATTCAAAGATGCTGTCAGCGATATAGCTGCTCTTGTGATTCATGTCCTCGGCTGTCGCTTTGAGTTTTTCTTCGGATATATAGGTCTGGAATTTATTTAGAAATGGAAAAACCATCTGTTCATATTCATGCTGAAGTGGGGAATCGAAGCTGATGTCGTCGATCAGCAGCCTGTGATCTTCCGGTACCGTTACAAGGTTGTGGCAGAATTTGCCGGATATCGCATATATCTCATGCCCTTCGTTTTTAAGGACATCTATCCATTTCTCTACTTCGAGTGATACCCCGTCAACATCTCCGAGTTTGCCTGCAATAAAAACTATCCTGAATTTTTCGTTCATCATGTAAATATAAATAAAAAAGCAGCGGTGAACAAGGGATACCGCCCGCTGCTGTGAATATAAGCTTTTAAATGAAAGTAATTCTATCTAGAACACAACCATGTTCTTCAGGCCTTCGCCCCTGGCTGAACGGTTTATGGCAGCTTCGAGATCTTCAAGAGCTGATTTTGTTGAGATCAACTCCTTGACGTTTACCAGATCCTGCTCAATGAGTGAGAGACAGGTCCTGAACTGACGTAGGCTCTGTCTGGTCATGCCTGTGATGGTAAGCTGTTTGTAATGAATCTCATTGGTATCAAGCGCGACCTCAGACTTCCCGGCCGGCAGTCCGCCGAAGTAGTTTATTCGTCCAAAAATGGCTGCAATTCGCAATGCTGCCTGCTGAGCCTGAGGGGCGGGGCAGGCTGTTACTACAACATCAGCACCTTTTCCGCCTGTCTCTTTCATCAGGTTTTCCTCAAAGTTGTTGCCGTCCATTGTGATGTATGAAGCATCAAGTTCCTTGCATTCTGCGAGGCGATCAGTGTTGAGATCATTGATGATGACTTTACCGGCTCCTGCCATCCCGGCAAGTTTAGCATGCATCAGTCCTATAGGGCCTGCACCTATTATCACTACACTGTCTCCCGGCTTTACGCCGTAGAGCTCGAAGGCGTTGTAAACACATGAGAAAGGTTCGGCA
>DMKD01000041.1 GCA_003454605.1 Spirochaeta sp.
CTGTCCCGGTTACCCTTTGACAAGGGGGCGGATATAATTGAATAATAGCGGTGATGGAAGCCGCTGAAAAACTATCTACCGACATAATTGACAGAATGCGAGAAGCAATAGCCGATGCCGACGGCCATGAGGTAATGGCATGGGGAAAGATGCAGGGAGGCATTATCGCCGAACTGACAATAGCCGCCCGGGGAGACGAGGAATCAGTTCCTGCTGTTTTTCAGCATATGGAGAAGGGCGATGTTGTGATCCATAATCATCCGGGCGGGGTCTTAAAACCCTCAGGAGCCGACATGCAGGTTGCCGGAAGACTGGGTGAACATGGTATCGGGTTTTTTATTGTCGATAACGATGTTGAGAGGGTCTACGCGGTAGTCGAACCGGTATCCGTCAAGGAAAAACGTGCGCTCAAAGTAGAAGAGCTTGCGTCCCTGCTTGAACCCGGTGGAGCACTTGAGACTGCGATGGACGGCGGAGGATACTATGAATACCGCCCCTCGCAGGTGGCCATGCTTGAACGTGTTGCTGAAAGTTTTAATGAAAGCAGAATCTGTGTGGCCGAGGCCGGAACCGGAGTAGGCAAATCAATGGCCTACCTGTTGCCCGCGCTTAACTGGGCATCTATGAATGATGAGCGCGTAGTTGTGTCAACTGCCACTATAAATCTTCAGCATCAGCTGATAGACAAGGATATTCCGCTTGCGAAAAAAATCCTCGGAACAGTTGACAGTTCCTTCGCCGACTGCCGGACTGCGCTGGTGAAGGGGCGGGGCAACTATGTCTGTCTGCGAAGGCTTGCTTCAGCCGTCGAAGAGCAGACGCTTTTCGATGAAGATAATGATGAGCTGGAACCGATAAAGAAGTGGTCCGAAACAACAAGCATCGGTACCCGTGACGATATTTCATTCTTTCCCTCTAATACGGTCTGGAGCAAGGTAAATTCGGAAGGCGATTCCTGTCTTGGACTGCGTTGTAAACATCGTGAAAAATGTTTTGTCCTCAAATCAAAAAAAGAGGCGGCATCGGCGCAGCTGCTTATTGTTAACCACCATCTGTTGTTCTCTGATCTTGCGATGCGGCTTGAGGGTGCCGGTTTTGATAATTCGGTAGTTCTTCCTCCGTTCACCAGGATAGTCTTCGATGAAGCACATAATATGGAATCGAGCGCAACGAGTTTTTTCTCATCGGAAATGAATCTTTTCTCTGTACTGAAACAGGTAAACCGCCTTTATGCGCGCAGAAGAGCCAGAACATTCGGCGCCGTGATTAATCTGCAGCTTGAGGCAGGCGCATTTGAAGAGGATGAGAAGATCCCGGGTCTTGTCGACGGGATAAAAGAGCAGATGCAGGTGCTTGATACCGCTGCAGTTGAGGTTATGAGATCTGATATGAACATCAGACTGCGCGGTGATACCGTGGAAATATTCAAGGATTCGATTTTCCCGGCAATGCATGAACTTCAGAAGAGGATTCTCGACTGTGTGCATGCCGTTGAAAACATTGTTAAAAGACTCGATGAAAAAGATCTTGAACTTCCGGTTGTATTTGAGGTCAGAATGCTTGAGCGCCGGCTGGAAGCATTCGCATCCATATGCCAGTCGTTTACTCTCTGGGAGGAAAAACCCGGTGATGTTTTCTGGATGGAACGCAGCCGCAGCAGTTCCGGTGATTATTTCGCCCGCTTTGTAATAACGCCGCTGGATATTTCACGAATGATGCGGGAATCAGTTTTCAGTCCCTATGAAACCGTAGTCTGTACCTCGGCAACAATCTCGGTCAACCGCGATTTCAGGTTCTGGTCGACTCGTGTGGGGCTCAACGGTTTCGAGGACCGAGAGGTCACAGCATCGATGTTCAAATCGCCCTTTCCATATAAGGAAAAGGTGCTGCTGGCCCTGCCCGAGGATGCTCCCGAACCGAATAACGGAGACTATCAATCCTTTGTTGAAGATTTTTCTCTGCGTATGCTTGAGCTCTCAGAGGGCAGGGGACTGGTTCTTTTTACATCCTACCGGATGCTCACCGAGACCTTTGACGCATTGAAACCGGGGCTCGACAAGCTGGGTATTACAGTTTTGAAGCAGGGCGATGATGACCGCACCCGCCTGCTGGAGAAATTCAAGACCGATACGGCAAGTGTTCTTTTTGCAACTTCTTCATTCTGGGAGGGTATAGACGCCCCGGGCAATTCGCTTAAGGTCGTAATCATCTGCAAGCTGCCGTTTATGGTTCCTACCGACCCGGTTATTGCCGCCAGGATGGAAGTCGTCGAGCAGCGCGGGGGAAATCAGTTTATGGAGTACATGCTGCCCGAGGCTGTGATCAAATTGAAGCAGGGCTTCGGCCGTCTTATGCGCAGGGGAACCGATTCAGGCGTAGTTGCCATCCTCGACTCGCGCATGCTGAAGAAGTTTTACGGGCGGCTGTTCGTCAACTCCTTGCCTGAAACCGCTCGCAGTTTTAAGCCGGTGGAAGGTATTCTGCGCGATTCTGAGAATTATTTGTTTCTGTCCTGAAATGTCTTGCCGATTCAACCAGCCTGTACGCTATTTTTGAAAGCTGAGCCGCAGTGGCCGTCGGCTGTTTATGCAATCCGGTCAGTTTTTACAGCAACAGCTGCTCCTGTATCATTAGTGACATATACTCCGATAGGTGCGAAAAATATACCTCTATTTCTATTAAAACAGACGGGCATAAAAAAACCGTAGATTACTCTACGGCTCTTTTACCTGAATGGAAATACGCTTTATTCTACCACAGCAAGAACGTCTGCAATTCTTACCAGAAGGTATTCATTGCCGTCGGCTTCAAGCTTTGTGCCTGCGTATTTGTCGTACATTACCTTATCACCGACTTTAACAGTAATAACATCTTTGTCATCACCGATTTCAGCAACTACACCGGTATTTGTTTTTTCCTGGGCTGTCTGAGGGATGAAAAGGCTTCCTACCTTCTGTGTATCCTCAGTTTCCATTTTAATAAGTACTCTGTCTGCGAGAGGTTTAATCTTCATATCTCTTTTCCTCCTGAATCTTAATGAGATTAAGAATTAGTTTTCTATTAAGCTTAAAAAAAATATACGGATGATTGAAATTATGGTCAAGTGAAAAATGAAAAATTTCTGAATTAAAAGACAAGAATTTTGATGAAAATAGTAATTGCCGGTTCAGATTAATTTTAGTAATTTATATATAGCAAAACTGAAGAGGTTTTACAGGAAGAATTATGGCCGATTGGAAACAATATTTTAGACAGGGTGTAGAACAGAACTTATGTGATAATTTTGAACAGGCTCAAAAACTTCTTGAAGCGGCGTTCGACGGCTGTCCCGATGAAGAATCAGAACTGGCATGTGAAATTGTGTTTGAGATCGGACGCTCATTTTTCGGAAGGGGAAAACGCGGTGCCGGAATAGGAAGCATGCTCGAAGCAGTAAAAATGGGACATGAGGAGGCTCATACCGAAAATATGATGCGGGCTCTTGTTAATGAATACGGTATGCCGGTACAGAAAGATCCTCTAGGTGATGACAGATCTGCTTTTACCGCAATCCATGTCATGAGATATCTTTATTCAAAGAAATCCGGAAAATTTGGAACCCTTGCTGAACGGGATATGATAATGGAGCTTGTTTCAGATGCGTGGTCTGATTTTAAAGAGCGGGTTCGGCTTGATGGACTAAGAACCAGAGTGAAGATCAGCAGGTTCAGGGAATATGTCATTTTCTTTCCGACCTTCAGGGTCCCTGAAGAGATAAATTCAGGCAGCGAACACATTATTTATGCAGATTTCGGGGGGGATCTCTGCTCATGCGGAAGCGGATTGCCTTATATGTGGTGCTGCGGGCGCATAAAATCGGTTGATGAACTGGAAAATGGGGGTTTTTGACCCAATTTAAGTAAACTTTGAATTCAGTGGGACATTTTGACTCATTGTATATATTACAATTTTTAACAGCTATTTAAAAATTAAATAAATCCTTACGCTATAACCAATTAAAAATCTTGTAATTATCTGCTATTTTGGCATGCATCCTGCAATATAGTATTCAGGAGGAAGAATATGGCTAATACTAACAGATACGATGACGAAAATGTTCTTTCCATTTACTTAAAAGAAATAAACAAGATTCCTTTATTAACAAGAGAAGAAGAAGATGACTATGCAAGAAGAGCAGCAAAGGGTGAGAAAGTAGCTATAGATGCACTCGTAAACTCAAACCTGCGATTTGTCGTTAATGTTGCGAAAAAATATCAGAATCAGGGTATGCCACTGTCGGACCTGATAAATGAAGGTAATATAGGTCTTATGAATGCAATCGAAAGATATGATGTTGATAAGGGATATCATTTCATTTCATATGCTGTATGGTGGATAAGACAGGCAATTCTTAAAGCGATTTGTGAAAAATCAAGAATGATC
>DMKD01000299.1:0-8421 GCA_003454605.1 Spirochaeta sp.
TAGTAAATATTGAAAAAAAGACTCTCAAACATGTCAGGAACGGCTTCCTGTACCCCCTGAGAGATAAATCCGGGCAAAAAAAGCACTGAAAAGAGCAGCAGCGGCTCGAATTGAGTCAGATTAATTTTTTTATTGTTTGTACTGGAAAAAAAATCATTCACACAGTAGAATATTACCAATATTTATGTTAATTGCAAGATAAATAAGGCAGTTCAGTTAATAAGGTGATGGATCGATACTAATATTATGTGGATTATTCTTGGTGTAATTTTTATTCTTCTAATGATACTCATCATCGTTCTTCGTAGGATGGGGGGGGGGAACTTTCCCTGGGCTCAGTTTTATGCGAAAGGACGGGAATCCGGCTTCAGTATGAAGGAGATTCATCTCCTTCGGAAGGTAGCAGTAGAGAATCGGCTTGAAAATCCGACTTCGCTCTTCTGGTCGATAAAACAGCTTGACCGTTCTATTCGCGGTACGATAATGAAGTTTCGAAACGAAGGCACTTACTCCGAAGAGATCAATGTAAGGTTTATCGGAAAGCTATATGATTTCAGGCGCCGCGTTGAGCTTAATCTCCCGAAATACAAGCTTGGGCTCAAAACTAGCCGTAAAATAGCTACACATCAGAAGATTAAGTTAAACCTTCCGGGTGCGGGGACATATACAGCAAGCGTGGTTGAGAATCTACGGAAGTATCTCGCTATTTCCTATCCGGAGGGCCCGGTTCTGCCGGAAGGCTTTGACTGGAAGGGGCAGGATATCAATGTCGGTTTCTGGCGTGGGGACGATGCTGGTTATGTTTTTGATTCAACTGTTCTTGAAGATTTCTCGGAAAAGAATTACTCCATTTTGCATATATCACATTCCGATAATATCGTTCGCAGTCAGAAGCGTTCTTCGGTCAGGATCGATGTAAACCGACCGGCACAGCTCTATCTGCTTAAGAACGTTGCCGAAACAACTGAGGTCGAAGAGAAAAGCTCCGGACTCCGCTGCCGCCTGATAGATATATCCGAAGGCGGGGCAGCATTGGTGATCGGAGGCAAGGCAAAGGTCGGTATTTCAATAAAGCTGCAGTTTACTCTCGATCCTTATAAGATAAGGATGGCAGGTACGGTCAGAGGTGTGAGTTTTAATCCTAAGAAAAACCAGTCGGTTCTGCATCTGCAGGCTGCTCCTCTGCATCCGATCGTTCGAAATCAGCTCCTGTCCTATGTGTATAATATCTTCGGAGAGCGTGAGCAGCGAACCGGCAGAAGCCGTGTCACAAACTATTAAGAGGACTCAATGAAAAAATTTACAGCAGCTGTTATTTGTTTGATTCTGTTAATTGGCACAGCAGCACCGGTTTTCAGTGCGGATAATCCAGAGGTCGTTGAAGCATTCAGGAAGAATTTCACCAGAGGCAGTCTCGCCACAAAAGTTCGGGTTCTTCAGGATTCAATTGAGTATAAAGATGCGGATATGTCTCCATTGTACATCCTCTCGCTTGATTTCATAATTAATAATTCATGGATGCTCCAGAATGACACCATAGGACGTGATCTGATGTTCTTCACTATCAGGCTGCTCGGTACGAATGGAATTGCTGAATCGGCTGATAATCTATGGCAGTTTTATAATGTTGTTGATGATTCCGCTCTCATGATTGAAATAATGAACGCATTGGGGGATACCGCTGCCGGAAAGCAGGATATTGTTTACGGTATAAATGCCTGGCTCAGGGAATATAACACAGGCTTTAGAGCAGGGAAAACTCCGGATAATAAACTTGTTGCCGAGACGGTTTCAACCCTCGGTAAGCTTGGTGATCCAACATCTTTTCCTATTGTATTTACAACCGGTACGATTGGTTATTCAGATGTCGTTAACTTCAGCGCAACCGAAGCCCTCGGCAAGATAGAAGGATATTTTACTGATCACATAATTGAAGTCATCCGCTCGAGTATTCCCGAGGAAAAAATCGCGGCACTCAAAGCGGCTTACGGCCAGTCCAATCTTTTACGCGAAGACAAGGCGTCAATTGCGCTTGTCGGTCTGGATATAGGTCTGTATTCCGAGCCTGAGACATCGACGGATGAAGCTCAACTTCGTGAACTCAGATACGAAGCTGTCAGGCAGCTGACTGCCTTAAACTGGGCGGGAGCGACCGATAATCTTGTTAAACATTTTGATTCGTCTGTTTTCGAGCTTGAACAGGGACTCTGCAGAAAGGTGAATCTTATTGAGGCAATCGACGCCCTCGGTAATTCGGATACTCATGATGCGGCTGTAAGGCTTACACTATATTTAGAGGTTCTTAATTCCTACACCGAAAACGGACAGATTGTTGATGAACAGGTTATTCTAAGTGTAATCAGAAATCTTGGAGAACTCGGGGATAATACCGCCTTTGATTACCTGTTGTATACCGGTTATCTGAACTACTCAGGTACGGTTCAGCGGGCCGCGCGGGAGGCCTTGAAAAATCTTAAAAACATTTAAAAAAACTTTAATTTTAAAACTCTCAGAAAATCCTTTTATTTACGGACTTTTTGCAGCCCTGGTCTTCAGGCTGCTGATTATTGAAAATCTACACTCAGAGCTGAGATTTATTTTATCTGCAGGCGCAGGACTGCTTTGTGCAGCTGCTCTTTTATTTCTCCTTACAGGAAACAGGCGACGAACCCGGCTCGTGTTTATTATGCTGCTTGCAGGAATTTCTGCCGGAGGGTTTGCGGGCCTCAGTCTGAATCGCGGCACCCCGTCCTGGTCGGGACTGCCTGCAGCCAGGGTCGTACGGCTGCACGGCCGCGCCGCTGCGGACAGCCGCAAACTCAGCTCAGGCAGCTATATGCTTGAGCTTGACCTGAAGGTAGTTGAGGCCGGAAACGGTGCCATCGCGGATGCCGGCGGCAGAACACTGCTGTTTTTTGATAAAAACCCTGCCGTCTTTGCCGGACGCCTGATAAGCGTGGATGCGGCTCTCAAAATTTCAGATACCCACAATGCACTGATGCAGCGGCAGAGACTGTCGGAAGCATCGCTTCTTAAGGATTCTGCCGTCTTTACAGCTAACCCACGCAGCGGTTCACTCTCACGCGGCGGGTGGAGCAGCCCTCTTGCAGAGTATCGGGCACAGCTGGCGGGAATGATTGCAGCCCGCTGCAATGAAATGGGGCCGGCAGCAGGCGGATTGTTTGCCGCACTTTTTTCCGGTAACAGAGACGGTTTGTCGGTTGAGGAATCCAGCATCTTCCGCCGTGCGGGATGTTCGCATATTCTTGCGCTTTCAGGCATGCACCTTGGAATACTTTCAGGAATTATTCTCCTGCTGCTGAAACCTCTGCCGGGACGGAAAGTTTCCTTCGCGGTAAGCTGCGTAATAATATTTGCCTATCTTTTTCTTACCGGTTTCGGGATATCTCTTGTCAGGGCGGCGGTGATGTATTTCTGCTGCGGCGCGGCAATGGTTTTCTACAGGGAGTTCAGAGGCATTGATGTTTTACTGCTTTCATTTATTGTGCTCGTTTTGATAGAGCCTTCATCGTTTTATACCGCTGCATTCAGACTGTCGTTCCTTGCTGTCGGTGGTATCATTCTTGCCGCTCCTACTGTAAATCGGATTCTCAGGCCTTACATGCCTTCATTTCTGCGTTTGCCCTTATCCGCCTCAATCGGTGCACAGCTTTTTGTTATACCTCTGCTAGCGCAGCTGTTTGGTGAGATTTATCCCGCAGGACTGGCTGCCGGAATTATTCTTGCGCCCCTGGTGACTGTTTTCATCTGGGCAGGTATAATCTATCTGTTCTCAGGCTTGGGAGCCGCAGCTATTGCCGCCGATTTATTGTACAGACTGATTTTTCTGATCGCAGGTAAAGCTTCGGTGCTTCCGTCTCTGAGTGTTGAAGATGATGTTGCAGCCGTATCTATAATCTGTGGGCTGAT
Source organism: Spirochaeta sp. (assembly GCA_003454605.1). Taxonomy (GTDB): domain Bacteria; phylum Spirochaetota; class Spirochaetia; order UBA9216; family UBA9216; genus Thalassospirochaeta. The sequence continues at coordinate 3,931 of DMKD01000299.1, forward strand.
TGCTCTCGCTCTTATTTTATTCAGCCTGTACAGGAGACGATTTAATGGAATATCCGGTAAATTATGATTCACCCGCTGAGCTGAGGGAATTCCTCGAATCATCAAATCTTAGTATGAAAAAACGCTTCGGACAGAATTTCCTGATAAACCGGGGAGGGCGGGAGAAGATCATATCATGTCTTCCTGTTTCCGCTGGTGACTCTGTCTGGGAAATCGGCCCGGGGCTTGGTGCCATGACCTGGCATCTTCTGGAGATGAAGGCTGATGTAACTGTTTTTGAAATCGATCACGGATTCATCGGAAATCTGACTGAATTTTACGGTAGGCTGTCGAATTTCAGTATGGTTGAGGGGGATTTTCTTAAAAGTTTCAAGATTAGATCTGAAAATGATGCGGATGCTCCTGATTACATCCTCGGAAATCTGCCGTATGTCAGCGGATCAGTCATGATCGCAGAGATTGTAAGATCTTCAATTGAACCTAAAAGAATGGTATTCACTCTTCAGAAAGAGGTGGGGCAGAGAATGGCCGCAGTTCCCGGGACCAAGGATTATTCCAGTTTTTCCCTCGTTTGTCAGTCAAAATACGACATTTTTATGCGTGGTGATCTGAAACCCGGTTCATTCTATCCCCGTCCGGCTGTCCAATCGGCAATTATAGAATTAAGACCCCACAGCCGCTTTAAACCGGGAGATCCGCAGATGTATTATAAGTTGATAGATGATCTTTTCCTTGCCCGGCGGAAGAAGATCTCCAATAATCTGACTAAAGGAAAACTTGCTTCAGAATTGGGTCGGGACATCATGGCGCAAACGCTGGAGAAAAGCGGTCTGGATGGCGGAAGGCGAGCTGAGACCCTGTCAGTTCCTGACGTTGAATTATTGAGCAGAATGCTATCTGAAGATCTGAAATAATTGTTTTTTTGCTAATGACTAATAATAAACTTATTCTTATAATCATACTATAATCAGAGATTAACCCGTTTAGGAGAATAGAAGATGAAAAATGTATTTACAGCATTCCTCATAATTTCAGTGCTGATAATTTCCAGTTGTGTGACACCGACAACCGAAGCTGATAGTGATTCCAGGAATTTATCAAATGTTGAAAAAGCGGAAACAGCTGAAACAGCTGAAAAAGCTGAAACAGAAAATAAAGGTAAAACAGCCGTAACCGAAGTTGTTTCGATTCCATATCTGTTAAAAGACACAAATTATTTCAGTGACGGATATATCGAGAGTTACAAGGTATACAGCTATAACGATGATATGAGTATTGCACGGGAAGACCTTTTTGATTCTTTTGATGAGCTTATTGAGTCTACGGTGTACGAACCGATGTCCGACGGAGCCCTCAGGAGATCTTTGTTTGATGCTCGCGGCACGCTGCAGTCATGGAGAAAACTTGTAACTGCAGACGGTCTTTCTGTGAGGATTGAATCCTACAATTCTGAAGATGAGCTTCAGACTGTCTCGGAAAACACCTATGATGCGGAAGGAAATTTGACTGTCTGGAAGATTTTAAACGGCAGTGGGGTTGTTTTATCTGAAACCAGATATATTTATGAATCCGGTGAGAATACGAAAATTGAAATATATGACACGTCAATGATGCTTCGTGAATACTTCATAAATGAATTTGAAGACGGCCTTATTGTTAAAAACAGTCATTATGATGAGAACGATAAAATTAAAACCGTTGTCGAATATGCCTATGAGGACGGAGTTCTTGTTTCGGGAAAATATCTCAGAGCAAACGGTTCGACCTCCCGCACAATGACATATTCAAATGATGAAAAGGGAAGCCCTCTTAAAACTGAAACCTTCGACGGCAACGGTAAGCTGAAAGATTGGAATGAGAAAGAGTATGAGTATGTTTCAAAAGAAATTACGGTTTGGAAATAGGGGGCTGATATGAAGAAACGAATACTGACAATTTCAATACTTATAATATTCAGCCTGAGTGCTGTTCCTGTTTTCAGCGATGAACTCGCTGCAGTATGGTCAAGGATCTATAATACGACCCCTCAGCTGGAGGCGAAAATATCGGTTATGCAGAATATCATAGATCTTCATGATCGCGAGATGGAGCCGGTGATAACTGATGCCCTTAAGGATATTGTATATTCACTCGATCGATCCCGAAGCTTTAATGAAAGACAGCAGTATGATGACCTGGCAAGGATGATGATCCGTGAACTAGGCAGCCTGAAAGCTGTTGATGCGGCGCCTGAGATGTACAAAGTAATGCAGACGACTGAAGATGAATTCCTCAGGGCCGTTGCTATTGTTGGTCTCGGAACTGCGGGCGCACGGGATTATGTTGATGAAATCGCTGAATATCTTCAGTATATAAATTCTGATATTGTCAAAATTGAAAATAATGAGCAGAGGAAGTCGGTGATTGATGCCTGTATCCTTGCACTTGAGAGACTGAAGCATCCAGCCGGCTTTGAACCGGTATTTTTCGCCTCAATAGGGCGATATGCTCGTGAGAGCGTGAAAAAGGCTGAGAGAGCGCTGAAGAATATGGTGGCAGATCCCACCGATTTGGTTATAGATATAATTAAAGCAGACAATACCTTCGAAATCCGCCTGGCAGCCCTCGGAGTGGAAGAGCGCAGCAGTGCCTCTCCTGAGCGTCAGACAGAGGCTGCATCAGCAGCAATAGAGGTCAGCCTTATCTATAATGCGGTAACTCCGACAGACAGAGAGTATCAGACCCGCACGAAGGTGAAATCATGTGAACTGATTCGTGATCTCGGTGTTGCAGATGAAAGCGCGGTCAAATGGCTCGGCATAATGCTGAACAGCAGCACGAATGTGAATGAACTCGTCATCTGTCTTCAGGCTTTGGGCACTTATTCCAGTGATGCTGCAGCGGATGTTTTAGCAATCTATCTTGCCTACCACTCTGACAGAAGGGTATCAGGGATGCAGTATAAGGATGAGCGCGCAATACGGGAGTGTATAAACGCACTTGCTGCCAGCGGGAATCCCCGTGGGAAGAATGCTTTGATGATGGTGGAATACTCCAACTGGAGCAGTCAGACTATCAGAATGGCAAAAAATGCGTTGAAAGACCTCTAGCAGACAGCTGCACTTTGCAGCACACTATAAAAAAACTCAGCCTGAGATGTTCAAGCTGAGTTTTTTTTTGAGTCGGCACAGATTTCATGTGCCGGTTTTATTGGTTCTTATAATATCCCGGTGGATTTCATTATTTCTTCGAATGCTTTTTTGTTTTCATCAGTCATTTCACAAAGAGGAAGTCGGTATACATCCTTCATCATTCCTTTTAGAAAACAGCCGTATTTTACCGGTACCGGATTGGTGTCCATGAAGAGCGCTTTGAGGAAGGGGAAAAGCTGGTAGTGCAGTTCTCTTGCTCTCTCAAAATTGCCTGCATTGGCAGTGCGTACAAGCTCTTCCATTTCGGCAGGTATGATATTACTTGCTACTGAAATAATTCCGCGTCCTCCGCAGGCTATCATCGGCAGACCTAGATTATCATCACCCGAAAGGATGGTGAAATCTTCAGGTTTTTTATGCGCGAGATCCATTACTTGCGGTATGCTTCCGCTGGCTTCTTTTACTGCAACAATATTAGGATGTGCAGCGAGTCTCAGCATTGTGCTGTTTTCAATATTTTTACCGCTCCGGCCCGGAATATTGTAAACAACTATCGGCATATCAACTGTCTCGGCGACAGCCATGAAGTGTCGGTAAAATCCCTCCTGTGAAGGTTTGTTGTAGTAGGGGGCTACCTGCAGGCTGTAGTCAGCTCCGGCTTCCTTTGCGTGTTTTGTCAGTTGGATTGCTTCACTAGTCGAATTCGAACCGGTTCCTGCAATGATTGGAACCCTTTTCGCTGTTTGCTCAATTACTGTTCTAATAACCTTATCGTGTTCCTCATGATCGAGAGTAGGGCTTTCGCCGGTTGTTCCCACCGGGACGAGACCTGAAATACCTTTTTCAATCTGGAAATCAACAAGATTCCGCAGGTTTTGTTCATCTACTGAACCATCTTTGTTGAACGGCGTAACCAATGCCGTAAATACACCTTCTAATTTCATTAATTAACTCCTCCTAAAGACTCTGAGATAAAATCTTCAACCCTAAAGAAACCTTTTTTACCTTTAAGCCATTCAGCCGCGAGAACCGCACCGAGCGCAAATCCGCCGCGACTGCGGGCAGTATGCTTAATTTCGATGCTGTCTGCTGCTGAATCAAGTGTAACAGTATGGGTGCCTGGTATGGCTCCGCCCCGGATAGAACCGACATGAAGTTCCCGTGGCTCGATTGCCCGGTCAAGTCTGTCAGTTACAATTTCCGATTTAAGATCCGAATTATTGATAATTTTTTCGGCTATGGTCAAAGCAGTCCCTGAGGGCGAATCCTTTTTCAGCTTATGATGGTATTCATTGACCATGATATCGTATTGATCGGCGGAATTCATCAGGGCTGCGGCCTTCTCCGTCAGAATGAAAAG
>DMKD01000299.1:8531-10850 GCA_003454605.1 Spirochaeta sp.
GCCTCCACACAGGATTTTATCTCATCTCTGCGTGCATCCCAGCCTGTAGTTCCCACTATTGCAGGAACACCGGCTTCGGCATACATTTCTGCGTTTTCTTTTATAGATGCAGGCAGTGAAAATTCTATCACTGCATCTGCATTTTTCAGAACTTCAGCATTCAGGGCGGTATGGTCTCCCACGCCTGCAGGATCTACCCGTCCCGCAATTTCATGTCCGCGGTCAATCAGGATTGATTCAATCATGCGACCCATTCTACCGTATCCGACTATCAATACATTCATTTTGTCTCTCATTCAGATTGTGCCATAGTAACAGCTGAGGTCGTTACTATGTCTTCTATGCTGCAGCCGCGTGACAGATCACTGACCGGCTTCGCAAAGCCCTGCAGGAAGGGGCCGTATGCATCAGCTCCGGCGAGCCTCTGTACGAGCTTGTAACCGATGTTTCCGGCCTGAAGATCAGGGAAAACAAGAACATTAGCCTTGCCTGCGACCTTTGAGCCCGGAGCCTTACTGTCGCCGATGGCGGGAACTATAGCGGCGTCAAGCTGAAGTTCGCCGTCGATATTGAGATCAGGGCGTTTATTCTGAGCAATCTTTGTTGCCTCTATAACCTTGTCCACATATTCATGGCTTGCTGATCCCTTAGTCGAGAATGACAGCATTGCTGTATTAGGCTCGGCATCAAGAAACTTTTTACATGACTCAGATGCAGCGATAGCAATCTCGGCGAGTTGTTCGGATGTAGGGTTAGGTATTGTTGCACAGTCAGAGAAAACCATATTTCCGTTTACCCCCCAGTCAGAATCGGGTATATACATGATGAAACAGCTTGAAGCGGATCTGACTCCGGGTGCTGTGCCTATGATAGTGAATGCCGCGCGAAGTACATTTCCGGTTGAATTTTCAGCGCCGGCTACCATTGCATCGGCATCGCCTAGTCTTATCATCATTGCACCCCATTTCAACGGGTCCACAATGGCTTCTGTTGCTTCAGCTTCAGTGATTCCTTTCTTCTTTCTTAATTCATAGTATTCTGCTGCATAAGCATCAAGCTTGTCGGAAGATAAAGGTTCAATAACTGTAATACCGTCAAGGTTTACTCCTACCTCTCCGGCAGCTGTTGTTATGTCCTCTACTTTTCCGATGAGGGCTACTGAAGATGCAAATCCTTCATCTATGATTATTCTTGCAGCATTGAGTGTTCTGGATTCTGTTCCTTCCGGAAGCACAAGGTTTTTCTGAAGCTTTTTAGCTTTTTCTTTCATCAATTCTTTGAAAGCCATTATGGTAATTCTCCTTCTATAACATTCATTATTCGTAAAGTTTAGGAAATAATAGTATAAATATAATGTTTTGCAAAGTGAGACTTTTTCAATAATCCTTTATTTATCAAAAACCTCATTGAGCATTTTTGTTAAAGCTTTTATTATCTCATCATGAAGATAGCGGTTTATGGAATGGGGCGGTTCGGATCCTTCTGGGCATCCCTGCTCACCGGGGAATTTGATGTATCAGGTTACAGCAGAAGCGGACGAGAAATCCCTGAAAATGTTACGAGAATTAACTCTGAAGAGCAATTTAGTGAGTTCGATACAGTGTTTTTATGCTGCGCGATAAATGCGGTAGAAGAGGTTCTGGAACGACTGTCACCGATACTCAAACCTGAAGTTACGGTAATAGATACCTGTTCGGTCAAGGTTGAACCTGCGAGACTGATGGAGAAACTGCTGTCTGAAACAGCCGGGATTATTGCGACTCATCCCATGTTCGGCCCTGATTCAGGCCGGAACGGGGTAGAGGGGCTGCCGTTAGTATACCATCCCGTGAGAGACAGCAGGGGCTGCGGGAAGTTCTGGTATGATGTATTCGATCGAATGGGGCTTAAGATCCATGAAATGACCCCAGATGCACACGATCAGGAGGCTGCTTTCACTCAGGGCATTACTCATTTTATCGGCCGTGTTCTGGATGAGCTGGAACTGAAGGAGAGTAGTATTGCAACTCTGGGTTATACAAAGCTGCAGGAGATTGTCGAGCAGACATGTAACGATCCTATACAGCTGTTTCTGGATCTTCAGAAATTCAATCCTCATACTGAAGAAATGCGGGTCAGGCTGAAGAAGGCTCTGCATGATACGATGGAACTGTTCTAAAGAGAAGCACCGCTTGATAAGACAAGCGCCGCTTACTTGACAGCTGTCTGCAGGCTAAGTACATTAAGAAGCTATGAGCGATATTCAGATACAAACTATAGATGAAGCTGAAATTGATACGATACTTGCAGAGGATATCGATTTTACCGGAAAACTGGGAT
>DMKD01000264.1 GCA_003454605.1 Spirochaeta sp.
GCACCGTTGGCAGCTTCTGAATCTTCACTGCCTTCATTAATCTTGAATTCATAATAAACCGGTTCATCGACGGAACAGGCGATAAGTCCTTCGTAGATCAATTCGATGCTGTTATCAGTAAGCCAGCTCGAGAGATACAGTGTCGGCGTTATGGTTCCAGGCGGGAAAACCGGCGAAAGACTTATCAGATCGATAAATGACTGCCGCTGATTAATCCTGCCCTCAGGATAACTTTCAGATAAGGCTAAAACAAAATGAAGGGTGTCAATACCAAGTAAATCTAGCCCCGGTGTATCAATATAACCATCATTATTGAAGTCTGTATTGGTGAGTGTCATAAACGATCCGCTGTTATCAACAATTTCGACCGATGTAATTTCCAGCTTAGGTATGAGCGGGATAAAACTGACGCTTATTTCATCAGCTGTAGAATTGCCGGCAGTATCTTCAAGTCCTTCATTTATTATCAGTTCATATTCAGTATCGGGAGGAAGGCTTTCGTTTATATAATACAGCACTGTATCTGTGTCGTATTCAAGCAGATATCCGTCGATAGACGGATTTATACTAAAATTACGCACCAGGCTGTTGTAATCCACCTCTTCACTGAATGTGATGGCCAAATGCTCCCCCGACAGCAGATCCTCACCGCCTAAAGCCGTTTTAAGGGTGAAGCTGCCGTCGCCGTTGTCTGCAGCCGGACAGATTGAAAGCAGTTCAGGAGCCGACGTATCAGCCTGCACAAGAAATGAACCGCTTTCCAGCTTGGGTATAGGAATGTCTTCGTTATCAATAAGGTCGGTAGAAATGCTCCAGCGGTAGTACTGCAGATTCAGCCACTTATCCGTCGGACTGACCGTTACCGCAGTTCCGGCCGCGTTCCAGCTTATATCAAAATCTGTAGACGGGTTGAGGCTGAACGCATCATCAAAGCTGTCTGAATCAACCGCCTTGCTGAAACTGAAAACTATCTCAGTCTGAACATCAACGATATCTGCGTTATTAACCGTAACACTGTTCAGCACCGGGGGCAGGGCGTCTGTAAGATAGTAAAACGGGATGTTGATATCCTTGCTGAATACACGCCCGCTTACACAATCAAGATCACCCTTAATCTTCAGCCGATAACGAAAACCGGGCTGCATATCATCAAGAGGGCTGAATACAACACTCGTCTGCGACTGGTCATCAATCGACCATTCAAAATCGCCCTCACATGCGCCGTCAGGCCCGGTAAGCTTAAAAATACTCTCAAAGGATGAGTGCTCCGGCTCTTCACTGAAAACTATACGTATTGTTTCATTTGCTTCGAGGATGGAATCAGCAAAAGAGGGGACAACCTCAATGGTTATATCGCCCAGATAGATAAGCGAACAACTGCTCAGCAGTACAACGACCGAGAGCAGCGCCGCCTTTTTTTTACCGAACATTAAGCGGATCTCCTTCGCGGATCAGCGGCGATGGATCAAGCACCACTTCAGACCCCTCATCAAGACCGGATACAAGCTCCCAGCCACCGTCAGTCTTATCGCCGATCTCGATTCTTACGGGATATGCGCGGCCGCTGCGGACCAGTATGACGCCGGCATTATTACCGTCTCGCTCGGTGAGTGCTGCATCGGGAATTGTCAAAACCTGCTTCGGTGAACCATAGGTGAGTGAAAAGCGTGAAAACATTCCCGGCCTGAACAACCCCTCATTGTTATCAAGTTCGGCGCGAACCGTAATATTTCCGCTCCTGGTATCAATTGTCGGGCTGATTCTGCTGACCACCGCTGAATATTCGCGCTCGGCAACTGCATCCATGCTTAGTTTTACTACCTGCCCCGGTTCGAGCAGGACGCCTATCTCTTCAGGGACCGAAAACACCAAATCAACCTCGGTAGATTCGAATATTGTGTATAGCTTATCGTCTGCTGACGCCCTCTCTCCCTCTTCCATGTAGCGGGCGCCGACAATTCCAGTGATAGGCGAGGTGATCTCAGCCTCGCTTAGAAGAGCCTTTGCAGAATCAAGCTCTGTATCCGCCGAGCGAACCTTTGCCTGTGCAACCTTTACTTCAGATTTCAGTGTAAGTGAGTTAATATCAAGCAGAAGCTCTCTGCGTCTGTCTTCGGAATCCGGAACCCGGTAACCGAAACTTCTGATATCACTGTCTCTAAAACCAATTTTCTGTATTTCAATATCCTTACGCAGAATCTTAACCTCTGTTTCAAGGGCTGAAAAAGAGAGTTCCATTGCGGCGAGCTCTTCTTCTGTTGAACCACCTATGCTGAAGAGTTCTTTCTGATTTTCAAGAAGGCCCTTCTGGTGCTCAAGCTCAAGCTCTTTCTGTATTAGATTTAGTTCTGATTTTTCGATCGAGAGCAGCCTGCTTTCAACCTGAAGACGCCCCTCATGGTAGCTTGTTTCGGCCAACTCATGTGCAGATTCTGCTGAAAACAAGGCAGCCTCAGCCTGCTGAAGCCTTATTTCAAGCTGAATATTGTGCAGAGATGCAAGGCTCTGATCTTCGGCAACCGATTCTCCCTCTTCAAGAAAAAGCTCTGAAATTATTCCGTCGACAGCCGATGTAACATCAGTTTTCTTACGAAACGACAGGTTGCCGAAGCCGTCAATCTGTTGTCGCACTTCTTTCATATTCAGCTTAAGCGTATTTACCGAACGCACTCCAGAGTCTTCAAGCTGAACAGACGTGCTGGCGCGCTCGCATGAAATAATCAGCAAAACAGCCGATACGGATATTATTGTTTTTATCAGTATTGCTTTCATTTGAAATCCTTATAATAAATTTCGTTGGAGAGCTCTTCGAGCATACCGAAGTTTGCACCAATGAGTTTTTCAAACTCGCGTTCAGACATCATTAGTGATAAGACCGACTCTCTAATGGTAATTTCTTCTTCATAATATTCAATTCTTGCCTCAAGCAGCTCAAGCTCCTGAACCTCTCCCATACGGCTTCGTGCTTCAAGGATTACAAGGCGTTTTTGTGAAAGAAGCTGTGTATGTCTTTGAATATTAATACGCAGCCTGTTGTGTTCAAGCTGTTCAAGAGATGTACGTATTTGCCTTTCGATGGTCTTTCTGCCGAGAGAAACAGATTCAGATGTCTGCCTCAGGTTCAGTTCAGCCGAGCGCTCATTAACAATGAAATCCATTGACGGAAGGATATCTACATTTGCACCCGAAGAGCCTGAAACTTGATTTGATCTTGCGCCGCCTCCAGCATTTACACTTGAAGGCATTACAGACCAGGGGAAATCCGCTACTATGCTGAATGTAAACCCCGGTTCCTGCATGGGAAAGCCGTCTCCTTGTACATAGAACGATGAATCAAGCGAGATTGTCGGAATCCAGCTTGCCTTGATTACATCAAGCTGGGTATCTGCTTTATTAAGTTCAACACGCTGTTGCTTAAGTTCAGCATTATCATACAAGGCCTTTTCAGTATAAAAAAGATAGTCGTCGGTCCAGAGATTTAAGCCCTCGTACTCCCTGTTCAGGCTGCCTACAAGATTCAGCGGGACCTCTTCAAAATACCAAGGGTCAAACCCCATAGCTGCCGCAAAATCCTGTACCAGGTTTCGTTCGCTGCTTTCGGTATCGAGAATATCGAGCTCCATATTCTGGACTTCGATAGAAGCTTCAAGGTAGTCGAGCTCGGTCATCTTGCCAAGTTTGTATTTTGCAGCGGCAATTTCAAGCTGTTCTATTGAGATATCAAGGAGCTCCTTCTGAAGTTCCATCTTTTCACGGTTTAAAAGCAGGCTGTAAAACAGCTGCCATATTCCATCTCTAAGCTCTTCAACCTGCTGCTCAAACAAGACCGCCTGAAGTTCAAGCTCGATTTCAGTAAGCTCACGGGCTATAAAGGTTCGACCTCCGTCAAAAAGCGGCTGATTCAGCCCCAATTCAAACTGCAGGGAATCGGAATCGGAAGCTCCGGTATTTACCTGAGCTCCAGAACTAAAGCTCAAACTAACCGTGGGCAGAAAAGCTCTTATATCCAGATCATGCTTTAATGCCGCAAGCTCCAACTGCTCACGAGCCGCTCGAAGCTGCGGCGATGACTGCACAGCAAGGCGCTGAGCATATTCCAAGCTGATGTCTACTGCAGATATCGGCAGAACCGATACTGCAAGTATTATCAGCGGGAGTAATCTTCTAAGCATCAGCCAGAGCTAAAGCAAAGTCTGCAATATTTTTTCTTATAAGTTCAAACGTCCATAAAAACGATTCGAGTCCCTGTTCCGTATCTTCTGTGTACAATCGGTATGCTGCAAGTTCACCACGAAGGAAAAACCTCATGCTCACCGAAACCGATTCAATCGGACGATATTTGTAGTTCCAACTTTTACTGCTTATTACCATATCAAGCTCATAAACATCGGGGTCTGCTGAATCCGTAAGAACGAAACCGCTTTCGGCAAGACAGCTGTTTATAAGATCAGGAAGTTCATCAGCTATATCTTCAAGAGCACGCTCGGGTCTAATCTCTAAACTTCGCAGCATTACCGCAGCGCCGACCGGGACATCCTGATAGAAGAGGCCTGTACTGCTGCCGGTATTGCTGACGCAGGATGAGAGTAGAATTAAAAAACAGGTGAGGGTAACTGTAATAATTGATTTATTCTTCATTTGATGCTCCGGTTTGTAAGATAAGAGATTTAACCGCAGGCTTAAGCGGACTGTTTTCGGAAACCAGTTCAAGCGCCTTTTCAAGCTGTGCTAAGGCTGCATCGGTATTCATAAGCGTAAAATATATCTTTGCCGCATCAACCCGGTTAATAGCGAGCTCTTCTTCAAATAGAAAGGCCCGTTTATAAAGCTCAAGAGCCCTCTGATAATCACCGTCAACAGCTGAAATTCTTCCGAGCATTCCAAGCACTCTTGGATCTTCCGGCGAGCGTGAGAGTAGCTGTTCACCAAAGTCTACGGAATTTCCAATAGAGGAGTCCTGAATCATACACCTTAAAAGCCATATTTCAACCTCATAGTAGTTTTTCACATCATCAAGCAGATCAGTGAATACGGTTGCCGCGGAGACAGAATCGCCTGAGAAGAATAAAGCTTTGCCTTTTAGAAGCCTTGCTTGGTAAAAATCAGGACATTTCTTCTCTACAGCTGAAAGCAAATTGACTGATGCATCAAAATTTCCGTTTTCATATGCAGTTGAGGCTTTGAAATATATATCGAGTTCAGCTTCGCCCGGAGAATTATCCTGAAGTAACAGCAGAATTATAACGAATGTAGCAATTGCTGCAGCAAAAAGGATGACTGATAGTTTTTTATTTTTCAATTTTTTCATATTATTCTATACACTATTTATATTTTACTTGATTTTAACATTCTTTTTTCAATATAATCAATGCAAAAATTGATTTTTCAAGCCTTTCATGCTAATCTTTAAATAGATATAAAAATGAAAATCTTATATGGATATAAAAATGAAAATCTTAAAAAAAACAATTATTTACAGTTCTCATTGTTTGAAAAGGCTTTTTTTACTGGTCTTTTTAATAATTTCATCTAACTTTCTTTTTTCACAATCAGTCGATGATTCAACTTTACTCGAATCTCTTGATACCGACCTTATGAATTATTACCTCGATAACGCCGACATGCAGAAAGCCGAGCAGAGATGGCTCGACTATGCGCGATTCGGACTTACGGCGGTTACGGCGGAATGGGAAAAAGAAGTTCTGCTTCTAATGGGTAATGATTTTGATACAACAGCCCTTAAAACCGATGCCGGGCAGAAACTAGGCAAAATTGTCGACCAAAGATTCGCCGACTGGTTAAGCAGCCGTTTTTTTAATGAAGGCGAAAGCCCGTCTTTAGGTGCTCTTGATAAAGAGATTGAAGAACTTAACAACCTTTATCTTTGGGATGTTCAGCAGGACGGAAGCGTAAAATACAAAACAACCGAGAATTATGTTCAGGAAAAAACCCTCTGGAGCGATGGTGTAAAATCAGCAATAACGGATCTTATGGACGGGTGGACAGACAAAATGACAACGGCATTTGCCGATTTGCGTTCAACATTCAGTTCTGAATCACTGCGCGCAAAACTTGATAACACTTATGACAGAAGTTTTGAAACCTTTAAACAGGGATACAATAACCGGCTTTACCGGCTCTATCAGATGGAGCAGAGCCGGTTTGCTCAGCTTCGACTATATGATCAATATTCGCTTCAGCATGTTAGCGAGAGCGAAACCGCATCAAATATCACAAACAGACTCATTGCCGAGACTCAGAATGAGCTCAACGGCAAACTTGCTGCATTAACCGCCGGTTTAGACGCGGCAGCTGAAAATGCACAGAACGGAGGAATAACCGATGCCGCAAACTGGCAGGCATCTTTCAGCACACTTCTTGAACAGGGCTTGGCCGGCTGGGATGATGCCGAAGCCCGTTTGCTTATGGAAAGGGTTGAATGGGAACAGGCTTCAAGCAGGGAAGCAGCCGAGGGTGAAGAAGCCTGGGCTGAAGCATATAGAGAGCTAAGTGTGAAACGCACTGAGTGGATGACGGAATTTCGCGAAACCCTTGATGCCGGAAACAGGCTGTGGGATGAAGAAAACTCCGCACTTGAAGATGCAATAGAGCTGGCGGTTCAGGAGATTAATGAAAACATAGCCAACAGTAGCGAATCGCTTCAGGGAAGCATAGACAACCTTGTAGGCATGATGCTGCAGTCGGTGAATATGATGCGCGCGGCGCGCAACAGCTGGGAATACTGGATGGACAGATTCGACGGCGGCGAAAGCGGATCTTTTATCGGTTCAGATGCCGAATTCAGCGGAGACTCCATGCGATCTCTCTCTGATAATACCAGAACCGACCTGACAGCCGACCAGAAGAATGCAGATGCAGCCTGGAACGAAGCGCAGTACTGGATAGATACATTTGAGACATACCAGAACTATGCAGCTGATTCACAAACCAGACTCGCAGAACTCTACGGCATAGTAGTATTCGATAATCCGTCTCTTCATACGGCATTTGAAAACAACGGCCTTGATGACGGTCTGCTTGATAATTCTGTTCTTGAAGATGATGATGCCTGGGAGGCTATTTATCTTGATGAATTTCAGGTTGAACTGCTTAAGGCTCAGGCATATAAACAGTACTGGGTAAAGCAGGAAGAGATTGCAATTGCTGTTTATGAATATGCAGCCGACAATTCATCTACCAAAGAAAATGCCGAAGAAACACTTGCGAACCTTGAATCAGCCAAAAACAGCTATGAAAATGCGCTTGCAGGCTACAACAGCCTGCTTGCAGACCTTGACGATACCGGCAGTCTTATGGCGGACAAGATTACAAGCATGGAAACCATTCAGCAGGAAATTGATGATTATCAGCGTCAGCTCTCTGATGTCCGTGATGAATACAACCTGATAATGACCGATTTGTCGGTTAACAACCCTCAGTACCTGGCTGAACAATTCAGAATATACTATGTTAAACTGCTGGCTGAGTACGGTATGTCCGGCGCCGAAGATGCAGGACCCGCCTCAGCCCTTGAAGATTATTTAGCCGCCGCAGCTGAATACGGACTTGAGCAGGAGATATCTCTTGTTTCCAGAAATATAATTAACCTGATAAGCGGCGGAGAAAATCTTTCTTTCGACAGCGATTTTTTCAATCCCCAGACAGCCTCATTAAACGAACTTGAAAACAGGTTTGAAGCAACTGCTGCCGTTTTCAAAGAAAATAACAAGGCCTTGATTGATGCTGTAAATAACAGCGCTGAGATGAAGTCGTTCACAGATTTCCTTGAAAACAGGCTGATGTTATCTACTCATGACTACAGGTATGGCCTGCTGCTTGAATATTTTCAAAACTATCATGATGTTGATACCGATAACCACGATGAAGTGCTATACGATATTTACACAGCTGCCGTAGATATTGCCGCCGAATGTAAACTGCAGTACGAGCTGAGGCTTGCCGAACTGAGACTGTATACTACTGATGATTTTTCCGAATGGGGAACACAGTATTTAGGCTCAGACGATTATGAAGCCCTCACCGCTGATGCGGAAGCTGATACGATCAGCGATATAATTAATTCTGTCTCGGACGATATTGGTATTTATGAACATATACTAGATCTTTACGATAACAGAGACCCTGCAGGCTCATTTGAAATCAGCGATTTTAGAGGCTTTAATAATGATGCCGCCTTGCAGAAGATCTGGAATAATCAGCGGCAGCAATACGAGACAGACGCAGAAACAGCTGAAGCAATCACCGAATTATACGACTCGCTTAATTCCCTAAAAACCTGGCTTTCCGGTTTTGAATCATTAGATTCTGCAACAGAATCTATTGAAGAGGTTCTGGCTGACAGGTCAAACCCAGTAAGTTCAGCATTATCCGCCTACCTTGACGGTTATCACAACCTGAGTGCCGGAACTGCAGGCGATATGTATGCAATACTGTTTTCAGACCGTATTCAAACAGATAATTTTGAGGAAGAGTTGATATCACTGCTGAAAAACGCAGCAAATACCCCCTGTCTTTCACAATTGCAGTATACCGCTTCATACAATGAACTGATAAGCTTTTTAGCCGACGAACAGCTGCTTGATCGGGACAGCGGTACATTCTACAGCCCAGAAGCGGTG
>DMKD01000222.1 GCA_003454605.1 Spirochaeta sp.
TCAAGGGCTTTTACCCCGACGAATGTCTTGCTCACTTCTGTAGCTTCTAGAAATACTTCAGCCATATTGTCTCCTGCAAAAATTACAATTTCCGGATTGGAATAAAAAAAAGGAAGGAAGGGCAAAGCCTTCCTTCCGAAATATTAAGACTTGCTTAAAGTTTGTACTTACCGTCTGCGTCTTTCCATTCGTCGAGGTTGTCTTTGTTAACATCAACCCAGGCCTGTCCGTAGATAATGGAATTGCCGTGTTCATTCTTTTCAACAGTGATGTTGTGATAACCAGTTGCACCCATGTCGGTTCCGTCAACAATTTCTTCGCCCTTGAGTGTTTTGTACGCAGCCATTGCTGTTACATAACCTGCGTCAGCAGGGACCCAGAAGTGAATTGACTGTGCTGCACCGCTCACAAGGTAGTCACCTGCAACTGAGGGAAGACATGTACCGAAAGCAGCGACCTTGCCGATAAGACCTTTCTCTTCGATTGCAGCTGCTGCACCAGGAGCGGTACTCATTGCTGAACCCATAAGAGCCTTGATTTCAGGGTAGGTTTTAAGAAGTTCGAGTGATTTTTCGTAAGCGATCTGTTGGTTTTCCTGATCCTCAACTCTGTCAGTAGCCATTTTAAGGTTAGGATATTTATCTGCAACCTGTGCAACTTCACCGTCAACCCACTGGTTATGAGTAGGAGAAGTAAGGTGACCGACAAACGGCTGCCAAACGCCTTCTTTGCCCATCCATTCAGCCATTACATCCGCCATGTGGCGTCCGTACGCGTCATTGTCAAATGCTTCAACATCAAAGCTTATCTGCTTCTGGTTTGATGCTTCATGTGTGAAGGTAAGGATACCTGCATCATTAGCTTTTTTGAATACCGGAACGAGTGATTCAGGATCATTGGGAACAACGAGAATAGCATCTACACCCTTTGCAACAAGGTCATTGATGAGTGCTACCTGGGCAGCAGGGTCTGCTGTATCCGCACCAATCTGGTAACAATTTACATCAGGATGCTCTGCGTTAAATTTTTCGATTCCAAGTCTCATGTTATCAAACCATGCTACACCTTCGAGTTTAACAACCATTACGATTTCAAACTGGTCATCTCCAGCTGCTGAACTTTCCTGCTGTCCGCCTGCGAATACCATTCCGCCGATAACGGCTAATGCGAGAAACAACGCTACGATCTTTTTCATGATCGACCTCCATTTAATTTTTTGATTTCCCCGGTTCGGGGCTTAAGAGTTATTAAACATCTTATCTCCACATCAGACAGTTGTCAATAATTTTTTCTAAATATTTTAGCTATATTTAAGTTTACATTTAAGATAATATTTATATAGTTTTAGCGGTAAAAAGTCAATTTCAACCATACTACCAACTCATGCTGTCGATTTTGTTTAGTTCTTGCTGGTTATAAGTTAGAAGCCTTGCTGTGCAATTTTATTTTTTAGTTGTGTTATACTTAATTTTAAGTTAAGATTAAGTCCGACTAATTATTTCAGGGATAGTAATGAAAACAACGATTAAAGATATAGCTGACAGAGCCGGAGTTTCAACAGCAGCAGTTTCTCTGGCAATAAACAACAAGCCGGGTGTAAGCGATGACACTCGAGAGCGGGTAATCGAAGTAGCCCGTGAGCTAAGATATGAACCCTTAACAAAACTTGTCTCGCCCGATGTCGATGTGGTTATTCGTTTCCTGAAAATATCACGACACGGCCACACAATAAACAAAAATCATAATTACTTTATAGATGCATATGTAGAAGGAATCAGCGCTTCTGCATCGGTGAGCGGTGCCGCACTCGAGGTGGAGGCTTATAATGGAGATGAACCGCTTGAAAATATCATCACAAAGATAAACGAATCACCGCAGATTACCGGCTACCTCATCCTCGGAACAGAACTCAGTGAAGAAGACATCAGGACTTTTGTAGCGACTAAGAAGAACATCGTTTTTGTAGATACATTTCTTGACTACATCTCCGCCGATTTCGTTGATATGAATAATACTGATGCGGTGTATAAACTGATAACCCACTTTATAAATTTCGGTCACAGTAAAATAGGCCTCATAAAAAGCAGTGTCCACACACGGAATTTTCAACTTAGGGAAAAAGCGTATTATCAGGTGATGGAGGATATCGGTCTCGAGATTAATGAAAATTTAATTATCGATGTTGACTCAACCTTTGAATCTGCTTATAACGATTTTAAGAACTATCTTGCCGAAAAACCGGAGATACCCACGGCCTTCTTTGCGATCAATGACATTATCGCAATGGGCTGCATTCGGGCACTTCAGGAAGAGGGCTACAAGGTACCGGAAGACATTTCGGTTGCCGCCTTTGACAACCTGCCTATGTCGGTAATGATTTCACCTCAACTCACAACTATTGATGTTTCAAAACGGGAGATAGGACAGACAGCATTCGATATACTTCTGCTTAAGGCCGGAAGAGAAGAAAGTCCCCCGCCGAGAAAGACCCTGATTGGCGGAAAGCTGATTATTAGAGAAAGCGTTAAGAATCTAACGCAGCCCTGACAAGGCTTGATATTCAGGAGGATTAATAATGAGAAGTCACGAATTAGACTACGAAATCATGGGCGATGATATCCAGATTGTAGAAATAGAGCTTGATCCCGGTGAGATAGTGGTAGCAGAAGCGGGCGCGATGAATTACATGGAGGACGATATCACCTTCGAGGCAAAGATGGGCGACGGGACAACGGCCGATGAAGGAATAATGGGAAAACTCCTCGGCGCCGGAAAGCGTGCGCTGACCGGAGAATCAATCTTCATGACCCACTTTAAAAACAATGGTTCATCCGGAAAACGCCGGGTAGCCTTTGCCGCTCCCTACCCTGGAAAAATAATCGCTGTCAACCTGGCTGACATAGGTGGTGAACTCCTGTGCCAGAAAGACGCCTTCCTGTGCGCCGCGCTCGGGACTGAGGTCAGCATAGCTTTCAATAAGAAGTTCGGTACCGGTATCTTCGGCGGTGAGGGATTCATTCTGCAGAGACTAAGGGGAGACGGGATGGTATTCGTCCATGCCGGCGGAACCGTAATTAAAAAGGAATTGAGAAATGAGTCCCTGCGAATCGACACCGGCTGCATTGTGGCCTTCCAGCCCGATATTGACTACAGCATCGAGCAGGCCGGAAATCTGAAATCGATGGTGTTCGGGGGAGAAGGACTCTTTCTTGCCACCCTGCGCGGAACCGGTACAGTAATGCTGCAGAGCATGCCCTTTGCCCGCCTGGCAGATCGTATAATCAAACAGGCAGGCACTGCCGGCGGCGGAAGACGCCAGGGAGAAGGCAGCATTCTGGGCCAGCTCGGAAACATGCTCGACGGCAGCTGATCATGAATCACATACTGATTTCGCTGCTGCCCGATATCTTATTGAAGATCAGCAGCGATGTAACAGTCAGTACTGCCAGTATCGTCGATAATGCCACAGCAATTCCATAATTACCGCGAATAATCTGCGTATAAATCTCCACAGTAAGCGTCTTGGTGCAGCCGGTACACAAAAGAAGGAAATAGAGGGACAAAAGTGGTGGTTCTGAGGTACTAAGGGTTGTGAGTATTTTTTGGGTTCACAAGGAAACTATAGTGGACCGTCCTAAAAAGCTGGAGCAAC
>DMKD01000402.1 GCA_003454605.1 Spirochaeta sp.
TGCCGATGAAGCTGAGGCAAAACTGGGTCAGGGTTACAGTGCCGTGAAGATGAACGGAACAGAGAGCATGCTTTTTTTAGACAGCTACAAGGGAATCGACGAATGCTCGGCACGGGTTGCCGCTATCCGTGAACGCTGCGGCGATAAAATGGAAATAGCGGTTGATTTTCACGGGCGTGTTCACAAGCCAATGGTGAAACCTCTCATGCGTGAGCTTGAGCAGTACCGACTTATGTTCATTGAAGAACCTGTTCTCTGTGAGAACGCAGAGGTATTCGCGCAGCTTAAAGATTTCAGCTCGACACCGATTGCGACAGGTGAGAGACTGTTTTCCCGATGGGATTTCAAGCATCTGTTTGAGGCTGGCGGGGTGGATGTCATTCAGCCCGATCTATCTCATGCCTGCGGTATCTCCGAGGTACGCCGAATTGCCGCGATGGCCGAGGCCTATGATATTGCACTTGCCCCCCACTGTCCTCTGGGTCCGATTGCCCTTGCCGCCTGTCTGCAGGTAGATTTTACATCAATAAACGCATCAATTCAGGAGCAGAGTCTGGGCATCCATTATAACCAGGGTTCAGACCTGCTCGACTACCTGAAAGATCCGTCTGTCTTTGAGTATAAGGACGGCCATGTTGCCAGGCTCGAGGGGGCGGGCCTTGGAATTGAAATTGATGAGGATAAGGTTATCGAGATGGCTGCAAAGGGGCATAACTGGCACAACCCGGTATGGCGCAATACAGACGGCTCAGTTGCCGAGTGGTAGATCTTACTTGTTATTTGGCCGGTGATCTATTGATTAAACTGATTCGACAGGTTTCGGACTTTTTCGATGTGAAAAATTGTATCTCTGGTGTATAATTACAGTATCTACAAATATATCGGAGGAAGATATGACAAAATTTACTAAGGTCATAATTATTTCTCTGGCTGCAATCCTAATCTTTTCTTTTACATCATGCGATCCAAACGGAGATGACGGCGGTCAGGGTGCTGATTTTGACGAAGCTCAGTATTATACAAAGACTGATGTGGAGAATTTAATTGCAGATGCGGTAACCGAGGCGAAATCTTATGCTGACGGCCTAGGTTCGACATTGGTGCCGCTTGAAATAGATGAAGCTCTTACAAAGTCAGTACACGGGTTCTACGACTCCGCAAATAATCTTAACTGGGATGTGCCAACCGGGGCAACGATCGGCGTATTCAGAGTTGAGAAAACAGCAGAATTTGACTTGTTCGACACTATCTTTTTTGGGCCGGCGGAGGAACCTGCAATAATTAATTATACCTTACCAACTATAAGTCAGGCATTTACTGCTGTAGTTCCGACCGAGGGGAATGGTTCCATATTCGGTTGGACGAATGATGATACTGATGCAGCACAAGTTGAAGTAACCTGTTTGTACTGGATTAAATAGCTGCAGACGTTCTGAAAAGGTATTACAAAACTTTAACTGCTATATCGATACTGATATCAGTTTTGTCGGTAGTCAGCGGCTGCAGCGGTAATCAAACTGCTGAAAGCCGTTGGACCGACAGTGAAATAAAATATTATATCAACCACAATGCATCCGACCAGTCTGTTAGGGCTATTCAGACTGCCTTTGACAGCTGGGCTAACGAAACCCATTTCTCCTTTGAATATGCCGGGCGAAATCGTGCCGGATTGAAGAAGGATGGGAAGAATACCGTCAGTTTTTTAACACAATGGCCTGACGACATACCCTTTGGGCAGACGGCCTGGAGCCGCTGTTGGTACGACAGGAAGGGTAGAATTATTGAATGTGACATTATCTTCAACCAGGAGCTTGCAAGGTTCACTAGCCTTGAGACGAACCGGGCCGATTCATATTATATCGAGGGCGTGGCGGTTCATGAAATAGGTCACATGATTGGGCTAGGGCACAGCGCCGCAGCTTCATCGGTGATGAAGCCTGAATCTACGACTGAGGAGTCCTGGTTTAAGGGAGAAATCGATGATGAAACAATCGCAATGTACCGGGAACTCTATAATACAGATTAGCTTCCCGGCCGGTTCTTCCCTGTGGCAAGCGAAGGTTCAGCTTTTGACGGATCTTCAGGCCAGTAGTGTTTTGGATAGCGGCCGCGCATTTCTGCTCTTATCTGCGAATAAGAGCCCTGCCAGAAAGTACTGAGATCAGAGGTCGTCTGTAGCGGCCGCATCGCAGGCGAGAGCAGCTCAACAGCCACAGTGATGTGTCCATCGGCAATGGTGACAGGCGCTTTGAGACCGTAGAATTCCTGAAGTCTGCCTCTTATTAGCGGTTGGGCGGGGTTTGAATAATCTATAGATTTCTCCTGCCCCGGACGCAGCAGAATACGCCGCGGCAGAAGGCTTTCAAGGCGGCTCTTCTGCTCCCAGTTCAGGCGCGCATCAAGAGCGTTTCCTAAAATTGCAGTGCTCAAATCCCCATTCAGCCAGGGCAGCAGCCAATCTTCAAGTCCGGCAATAAGAAGCTCGGGTTGCCCTGCTGGAAACCCGGTTATTCCGGCTTCACTCAGCATATTCAGTCTTTCCAGCAGGTTGCGGCCGGTTTTGCTTATCGGTAATGCATCAAGCCCGCGTTTTCTGAGTACAGTTTTTACTGCTTCAAAACGCTCACCGGCCGTTGGTTCTTCAGCTGACAGTTTCTTCATTACAAGTTTATCGAGGTACTCAGCACGTGTGCTTCTAAATCTGCCGGTCTCGGCCTGATAGCTGACTTTGTTTCGGATATTAAACAAACCCGGATGCAGGCTGCGGATTTCTTCAAGGCTGAGCGGTTCTGCTGAATGCCCGATTAGCCTTTCGTCTGAGCCTGACATCTCGGGAAAAACCGCCCATTCCGAGCTGCATTCGCGGCAGATAACTGAGGAACCTGTGATAAGTTCATAGCTTCCGATGCCTGTTTTCCGCCCGATACGATCGGGGAAGGCGAGGGACAGCAATTCGCCGATAGAGTGATTGCGTACAGATTCATTCTGAGTATTGCTTACAGCCCTATGAACCCTTGTCTCAATTTC
>DMKD01000131.1 GCA_003454605.1 Spirochaeta sp.
AAACCGATAATCCATTGTGGGGATGCAGAAGAATATCTGGTGAACTGAAAAAGTTGAATATAGACATCCATGATACAACGGTCAATAAGATCATTCAGACCTTTAGAAAGCAGGGAAAGATTCAACCTAATGGAAGCTGGAAGAAATTCCTCAAGTCTAATTGGGATTCCTTGTTTGGTATGGATTTTATGACGATTGATACACTTTTGGGCAAGAGATTCTACCTTTTTATAATCTTGGAACTGAAATCTCGGAAAATTGTTCGCTATGATCTGACAGAATATCCTACAAGAGAGTTTGTCAAACAACGGATTGAATTGTTCTCAGAAGAACAGCCTAGTAAAAAGACACTGATTTATGATAATCATCAACGACCACATCAGGGAATTAATAGAATTCCAGATGGAGAGATCAACAAAGCCATTGGAAATATAAAAAAAGAGCGAATCTTAGGTGGTCTCCATCATCATTATTACCGAAGTAGCGCCTGAATCCCGGCCCGATGGAAAAAAAACTACGGGACGCCCGGGGAACTAGCCAGCGCAGCTGCGCCGCAGGCTCCGAACCTAGCGCTCCGGCATCAGCACAACTGTAATGTATTCATCGGTATCATAAAGATCACCTATAGTCTCAAGAACTGACTCACGGCTTATCTTTTCGTTGAAGAGCTCCGGTGTCAGGATCTTCTCAGGGTCGTCACCATAGCCGAAAGCATCTTCAAGGTAGCGAAGCCAGAAGGAGTTCTGCTTAACTGATTTCTCAAAGCTCCTCCTGTACTGCTGCTCCTGCTTGACTATATACTGCTCTTCAAGCTCCCCGCCGGCGGTGATATCTATTACTTCGATTATCCGCGCAGAGAGCTCATCAACTCTCCCGGGCTCACAGCCGAACTCGATACTGACCCTAACCGATGGATAGGGTTCGCGCTCTACATAGGGGTTCACTGCAATATGATATGTGCCGCCCAGCTCCTCCCTTAGGCTTTCACGAAGGAGGGTTTCAAGCACTGAGGCACTCGTCTCTACCTGAAGCTCGATGTCGGATGACCAGCTTTCAAGCTCATTCGTGAATGACATGCGCACCCTGCTCTGCTGTTCTATGCCGCGATAGACTATATCCTTGATGAGACCGGCTGGGGGCCTTACTCCGAGGTCGACTACAGTCTCTGATTCCGGACCTGCAGGCAGTCCGGCAAGCCAGCTGCGGCAGACGTTTTCAAGCGCCGGGCGGTCTATATTACCGATGAACACAAATACAAAATCGTCAGCTCCGCTGAAGCGCTGTGAATATACAGACTCGGAACCTTCCGGAGTCAGAAGACTGAGACGTTCTGAATCTAGGGGCCTGGATCGATAATCATCCCGGGTGATAATTTCCGCTATACGGTCATAATATTCATTCATAGGATCCGCCTTACGGTTCTCAATCAGGCTTTCGAGACGGAACTTCAGGTTGTCGGCTGAATCAGAATTAAACTGCGGCTCGGTAAAATAAAGATAGACCAGCTGCATGAAGACCTCGATTTCATCCGGTGAAAAACTGCCGGACATCCCCTCGTACGATTTCCCGATATAGGGTGAAAGGCGGATGCTTAAGCCCGCGAGCTTCTTTTCCAGCTGAATTGAATTGAACTGCCCGAGGCCGCTCAGTGACTGAAGCAGAGGGGCATAAAGGCCTGCTATGAACTCATCATCGGGGTGAAGAGATAATCCGCCCCGGCTGAAAGCTGAGAAGAGGACCTCATCATCCTTGAAATCAGTGGGCTTGATTATCACGTCGGCGCCGTTCGAGAGATGCCAAAGCTCGGTATCAATTGATTCGAAGTATTCGCGCCCGGTGATTTCACCCGCGGCAGGCGCTGCATCGACAAGGTCACGGTCAAGTGAATCATCAACATAGGGTGATAGGGTCATGGACGGTCCTGATTCTGCAATACTGATTATTTTGCCGCGCTCCGGTATCGTCGCCCCTTCGGGGTAGATTATGGTTATGGTCCGGCCTGTCCCGGGCATCATCTGCGCCGCATAGCTGTTAATATCTTCCAGGCTTATTTCGGGTACAAAACGGTTATATAATTCATATTCCGCATCCGCGCCGGGCATGAAGACATCTTTGAGAAAGTACTCTATAAGCTCATTTGCAAGTCCTGATGAAGGAATATTATCCTTCTCGCGGTAATATTCCTCTATTGATTTAAGATAATCAGCCTTTGTCCGTTCAAGCTCGGCAGATGAAAAGCCCCATCGTCCCGCGCGTTCTAGCTCGGCCACAACGGCTGTTAATGCGCCGGATACCCCATCGGTGTCGGCCGAAGCATAACAGCTGACATTACCTGCGGTTCTGACTATCGTTCCCGTACCGCCGCCCGCACCTATGAAGGGGGGCTGGGGTTTGCGCGCAGTCTCACCGAGGCGTTCATTGAACATCGACCATGTTAACGATTCAATGAGGGATCTGCGGTAATCTGATTCAGTCCTCATTCCCGGCCTTTCCGTCTTGGCCGACAACTCTACAGTTGCATAGGTAAGTTCAGGATCCGGAATCAGACAGAGCTCGGTATCACCGGCAATCTCAACCGGAAACTCAGGGCGGTATTGCGGGTTTTCAATAGCCTCAAATGAGAAATGCTTCTCGATGAGCGCCCGGGCTTTTTCAGGTTCAATGTCGCCGACGACAATCACAGCCATCAACTCGGGACGGTACCAGGTATTATAATAATCCCGCAGCCGCTGTGGGGGAGCATTCATAAAAACCTCCGGTTTACCAATAGGAAGCCGATCGGCATATGCGGAATTCCTGAAGATGACCGGAATCATCTTATCAAGAACACGTCCTGACGCGCCCCGCCCTAGTCTCCACTCTTCCTGGATAACACCCCGTTCTTTTTCAACCTCTTCATCTTCATAGCTGACAAGATGAGCCCAGTCTTCCAGAACCTGAAAGGCGCTGCCTACTATCTCCTCATCATCGGTCGGAATTTCAAGCATGTAGACTGTTTCATCGAAGCCGGTATAGGCATTGATCTCAGGACCGAATGACATTCCTATGGATTCCAGATAATCTACGAGTTCCATCTTGGCAAAATGTTCGGTACCGTTGAACGCCATATGCTCACAGAAATGAGCCAGGCCCTGCTGGTCATCCACTTCAAGGATTGATCCGGCATTGACAACCAGCCGCAGAGACGCCCGCTCTTCAGGTTCCTTATTGGATCGGATGTACCAGCTCAAACCATTTTCAAGGGTTCCTGCACTGACGAGAGGGTCGAGGGCTATCGGTTCATCCAACGGTTCGGAAGGTTCCGGACGGGGCTGAACATCAGCTCTTTCGATCGTACCGCAGGCTGATAACAGAATTATAGATATAAAAAGAATTGATGAAACCACAAATCTCAAATATAAAAGGATACGCATGACTTCCTCCAAAATTACTGCTATAATAATATTGTGTTTCTTGAAATCGATCAACTAAATAAGGACGTTTGGCAGAGCGGTACTAATGATCCTCCGGCCGGACTTAAAAAAGCAAAAAATGCTCTCGAACTTTCTATAGAAAATGACTACCCTGAAGGGCTGGCTGACAGTTTTCTGAATATCGGCCGATGTCAGGTATTCATTTCTGAACTTGATGTCGCCCAAGCAAACCTGAACAAAGCCCTTGATATATACCGTGAGCAAAGCGGAGAAAGATCCGAGATTGGCGAGTTACGAACTCTCAATGCTCTCGGTGTAGTTTCCTTTGAGCTTGAAGAATACGAAAATGCATTAAACTATTATTTCATGGCTCTAACCGAGGCAGAATTAAACAGAAATGATGAGGTCCGAATCCTCGCCCTCAATAATATTGGAGAGATTCACCGTCTTCTCAATAACAAAGAGGAAGCTTTAGGGTACTTTCACCAGGCCTATCAGTTTGCAGAGGATCTCAAAATCGCGCGAAACATCGGAACAACCAGTATAAATCTTGGAGAACTCTACCTGCTGCTGGAAGATCTCACAGAAGCTGAAGGATATTTTAAAAGTGCTCTGATTATTGCCGGGGAACATAATTATCAGCAGATGAAAGCGGACGCCCTTCTCGGGCTGGGCAAAATTTTACTGCAGAACAGAGATCAGCATGCAGAAACAAAAATATCCGAAGCCGGAGAAATCTTCTCAAAGATCGGTGATCGAATCAGCAATAACGCATGCCGTTTCCAGCTGGGTCTGCTTGAACTGCAAAGAAAGAATTACGATGAGGCTGAAAGAATAATAAGCAGCGTCTGTACGGCTGCAGATGAACTCAAACATAGTGATCTGCAGAGCAGATGTTTTCTGGGGCTCTCTGAAATATATAAGCACAAAAACAAATACAAAGAAGCACTTGAAAATTATGAAAAGTATACAGACTTAGTGTCATCGCTTGGGAACGAAAGCCTCAAAAACCGGCTTAAAAAAATCACGATCCTCTATGAAACAGAACAGACTGTAACCGAAAAAGAGGTTTACAGGATGCAGTCGCTTAATCTTGAAAAATCGAATAAAGAAATAGAATTTATAAATAAGATAGGTCAGCAGATAACCGCAACACTTGAGCTTGATGAGATTATCTACAACACCTTCACCCGCATAGCTGAGATTATCGATATCAGCAGCTTCGGAGTTGCTCTCTATGATGAGAACGCTGACGAGATTTTCTTCACAAATATAATTGAAGAGGGAGAAAAGCTCGCCCCCTTCAAGATTTCTACCGACAGTGAAACGAGCCTG
>DMKD01000413.1 GCA_003454605.1 Spirochaeta sp.
AGGGCCTACTAATACGAATGTATGTGATGTGCAGATAATGCTCGTGGTTTAGAAATGTTCGAATCGGAGGCTGCAGCTAAATGAAAGAATTGAGTTTTCCCGTTGGGCCTGATAAAACGGGCTTTAATCTTCCAGATGAAACTGACATTCTGACCATGCCGCATCCGAAAACTCTTCCCAATCCTGACGCGGCGGTTTTTAAGGCATTAAACGAACCTATCGGAACCCACCGGATTGAAAGAATTGTGGCTGATAAAGCTGCGGCCAGTGAATTGCCGCCCGCTGAATTAACCGCATGTATTGTCATTTCCGACATTACCCGACCGGTGCCATACACGGGGAAGGCGGGAATCCTTTGGCCGATAGCTGAGAAACTTATTAATATTGGTATAAAACCTTCAAAAATATTAGTGCTCGTAGCCACTGGAACTCATCGGGAACAATCAATAGAAGAGTTGCATCGGATGTTGGATGTCCGAGTTTTTGAGGCTGGTATTCAGGTGAAAAACCATGATAGCCGTGATATTAAAAATCTGATCAATCTCGGAAAAACATCCCGGGGGAGTGACATCATTATTAATAGCAGTTATATGAACGCTGACATAAAAATTCTTACCGGATTAGTTGAGAGTCATTTTATGGCTGGCGTATCGGGCGGGAGAAAATCTATTTGTCCCGGACTGATAGGAGAAGAGTCGACTTACATCTTCCACGGTGCTTCAATGCTTGCGAATGCGAAGGCCAGAGCCTTGAAGCTTGAAGGCAATCCCTGTCACGAGGAATCCCTTGAAATGGCTCTGGCAGCAGGGGCTGACTATATTGTCAATGTTACCCTGGATGGGAAGTTCAATCTTACCGGTGTTTTTGCAGGGGATTTAGAAAAGGCACACTTAGCGGCTGCAGATCATTTGAAAAGCTACACTGCAATTCCTGTATCGAGGAAATACGATATTGTTGTGACTCATGCAGGTTTTGTGGGCATTAATCACTATCAGGCTGCAAAGGCGGGAGTAGAAGCTGCGCGGGTGGTCAGGGATGGAGGTTATATTTTGATGGGGGCTGACAACACCGATGATGAGGCCATCGGCGGCAGTTCTTATCCCGCTGCTTTACAATTACTTAAGATAATCGGGCAAGGAGCATTTGATCAACTTATTTTATCACCTGACTGGCCATTTTTGATTGATCAGTGGCAGGTGCAAATGTGGAGCCGAATGTTCAGGATTATTCCCCAAGACCATTTTTATTATTACAGTCCTCAGTTTTCCAGAGAAGACTACCGTATTTGTCCGGGAGAACCTCTTACCGAATTAAGCGGTCAAAAAAATCTCTCAATTCCCGAGCAGCTTACTTTTGCTGTAGATGCTCTTCAAAAAAAGCTGGGTCGGGTAGTTTCTATTTGCTGGATGGCTGATGGTCCCTACGGTGTTCCAGATTATCTCTAGTATCGACGGTTCCCCATTGCTTGCCATGTTTTCGTACTATTGCTTATCTGCCCTGTGAAATCAAGAGATAATATGCTACTTTTGATTAATGGAAAATAATCCACATACGATTGAGCTTGTCGAACAGAAACTTAATTCGGTAACCCATGGAATCGGAGCCGGATTATCTATTGCCGGATTGATTATCCTTCTGATTCTCGGAGCAGGTACCGGCAATCCCTGGATCATAGCGAGCTTTGCGGTTTACGGCTCGTTTCAGATCTTTCTATACCTTTCTTCCGCATTAACTCATGTTTTTCACGATATGCCCAAGGCCTTCAATGTCCTGCGTATCTTCGATCAGGCTGCAATCTATCTTCTTATTGCCGGCACTTACACCCCTGTAGCCCTGATAGTGATGAGAGATTCCGGAGGTTGGTGGATGTTCGGTATTGAATGGGCCATGGCCCTTGCAGGTATTCTAATGAAGTCGATAGTTTTCAGAAAAAAGCATATTGCCAGCGATCTGCTTTATCTTCCGATGGGATGGCTGCTGATTTTTTTTATAATACCTTTATCAAGGCTTACTCCCCCGGGGCTTCTGATGTGGATCTTTATCGGAGGCGGATGTTACAGCATTGGAATCATCTTCTACCTGATAAAGAAGATCCCGCTCGGCCATGTAATCTGGCATCTGTTTGTTCTGGCCGGCGGCATAAGCTTCTTTCTGGGCTTCGTACTGCATCTCGTATAGAGAGAATCGGCTAGTACTTGCTGCAACCCCTCTTTATAAAATCTTCAGCGAGCATTCGACCGTCTTCTTTGGGTAGAGACATGATTTTACCGTTAAGGCCACGATCGTTTTCTGCTTCAAGCATTTCAATAACCTTGTCGATCAGAGTCGCTGTGAAGCATCCGTCTTTCTCGTAATAATCACGGTATTCATTCAGTTTCTCCGATGTCTCGACACAGCTGGTTGCAATGTCAATAAGTTTTTCTTCCAGCTTCGGATCGCTGTGAATATTGCCCGCTACAAAATTCTCTGATGCAAGTGAAAGAGCCTCATCAGAATTTCTAAACGCCCATAGAACAGCTGTTGTCATAGCGGCAAGCAGAAGGTGTGTATTAGCGCTTCCGTCCGGACTGCGCAGTTCAACAGTTTGTCGGCTGTCATGGATATCAGCCCGGCTTCTCTGCTGCGGGTTAACCTTCATGGCAAGATTGTCAAGGTTCCTCCAGCCGAGCGGTACCCTGATTAACGCGCTGCGGTTGGAGTATCCCCAGCAAACCTTGGTCGGGGCTTCCTGATGGGGTACAAGACGGAGAAATGAACCTGCAGTCATGTTTCCGAATGCTGAAAGGGTAGGAGCGTAACGGCACAGACCCCCAATCAGTTTCATCGCTTCTTCAGAGAGTTCCTGATCCTCGTTAAGCATAATATTCTTATTGTCTTTTTTAAGCATTGTATGAAAGTGGAGCCCTGAACCCGCATCGCCTACCTGTATTTTGGGGTAGAAGGTAGCAATGAGACCATATTGATTCGCTATACTCTGACAGAGCCATTTGCCGAGTACCACAACGTCAGCCGCGTCTTCTATAGGACTGGGCAGAAACTCGATCTCAACCTGTTCGGCAGTTTCCCGTTTAGAAGCGGATTGTCGCTTTCAAGGCTGTTTATCAGGCCTACCTCATTATGAGCATATTTAATATTGCTGGTTATATTTGTCATTACCCTCAGCATCTCGTTTACGATATCGGTGGTTTTCACATAGGGACTGCTGCCGTGGTATCCCTTCTGGTTCGGCAGCGGATAGAGATTTTCTTCCGAGTTTCCAATCAGATAAAACTCAAGCTCTCCGAGTGCATTGAATTCAACACCATACTCATCCTTGAGTTTCTGGTGGGTAATTGACAGTAGATTATCAGGAGCGAAGGGGGCGAGCTCTCCGTCCCCGGTGACAAAACGGCAGATAAAATCAAGGCTTGTTTCATCAAAGGGGTTGATGAAGGCCGTTCGGTAAACCGGGATTACATAGAGATCCGATTTAGCGGCATCGACAACTCCTTTAAAAAGGGAAGATCCGTCGACCCGCTCTCCCTCTGCAAGGATGATCTCGGCCTGATCATGACTGGTTATCGGCAGTCTGAGCTCCTTCACCTTTCCGTCTATCGATGTGTAATGAAAGGTGATACGCTCAATCTGTTTCTTGTTGATGATATTGATGAGATCGTCGCGTGTCAGCTCGGTCCGTTTCTTTCCTGTAAGTACCT
>DMKD01000167.1 GCA_003454605.1 Spirochaeta sp.
ACAATCTATTATACTGTGCGGGAAGATTCTCAATTATTTATCAATTGCTCTGAAGCCTGTGAAATTCAGCTCCGCCCTGTCATTCTGTCTATCAAAAGAGCCTTTTTCATGAGGCGTTTGAGTATAATCCAGCCGATAATCAGCAGCGGTATAACGAGGTATCCAAGTGCGGTACCGGTGAAAAGAAGAAAGTCATAGAGTCCGTGAATAAGGATGGCAATGAGAAAACCCTTTATCATCGTATTTGTACCGCTGAACTTTGAGTACCCGATGTAGTAGCCCATTATACCCGAGGCAATTGCATGGAGGGGCACGGCTGTAAATGCTCTCAGCAACACGGTAGCAAGCCCGCCGGTGCTGTAGAGGATGTTTTCAAAGCATGCAAAACCCATGCTTGCAGTAATCGCATAAACAATACCGTCGGTGATTTCATCAAATTCACTTCGTTTATAAACGAACAGTCTGACTACAGACAGTTTGATCCCTTCCTCGACGAGGGCGGCTACGATAAAGGCCCTGGCAAAGAGCGCCTGCAGGGTGTTGCCCATGCCTGTAAACTCTTCGAGAACCAGTTCTATTACTACAGCTGGAAATACTGAGAAAAAACCTATGATAAAGATCTTCCATATCAGTGATATCGGTTCTTTCTTCTGGCTGTCGCGGCGGTGGAAATAGAAAACCAGACCGAGGGCGGGGATGATTGCTAGCAAGATGTTGATAAGCAGATTGCTCATCTGTGCATGATATTATACGTTTATGTCTTTGTCAGTAACTTTTCCGTGTCCTGTATCAGAAAAAATTAATTGACGTCGATTGCCAAACTGATTAACTTAAGTCTATGAGATACGATAAATTTACACTTAAAGCGCAGGAAGCCCTGCAGGAAGCAGAAACGATTGCGCATGAATATAATCATCAGGCGATAGACATCCCCCACTTTTTAAAGGCACTGATGGAGCAGGAGGACGGGGTCATCCCTCCGCTGCTCGACAGGCTCGGCTCGGATAGATACCGCCTCTCCACGGACTTTGATGCGGTGCTTGAAAATCTGCCGAAGGTTTACGGAAGCAATGCTCAGGTATCACTCGCCCCCGAACTTTCCTCTGTTCTGAATGCAGCTACGAAGGAAGCAGACAAGCTGAAGGATGACTATGTAAGCACCGAGCATATTTTTTTAAGCATCCTGAAAACGAAGACCCAGTCAGCTGATATTCTGAAGAATAACGGTATTACGAGGGACGGCATACTCGGCGCTCTTCAGAGTCTGAGGGGAAATCAGAGAGTTACCGATCAGAATCCCGAGGAGAAGTATCAGGTGTTGGATAAATTCTGCAAGGACCTGACCGAACTTGCACGCCGTGACAAGCTCGATCCTGTAATCGGTCGTGATGAAGAGATTCGGCGTGTTATGCAGGTGCTTTCCAGGCGGACAAAGAATAATCCGGTTCTCATAGGTGAACCGGGAGTGGGAAAGACTGCAATTGCTGAGGGCCTTGCCGGTCGGATTGTCAGTGGAGATGTGCCCGATTCTTTAAAGAATAAAAAACTTCTCTCCCTCGACCTCGGTGCGCTGATCGCAGGTGCAAAATTCCGAGGGGAATTTGAGGAAAGGCTGAAGGCGGTTATTTCAGAAATAGCCGCAGCCGAGGGTAGAATTATACTCTTTATTGATGAGCTTCACAGTATTGTAGGTGCCGGTGCAGCCGAAGGTTCTACTGATGCGTCCAATCTGTTGAAGCCTGCGCTTGCCCGCGGTGAACTTCATGCAGTGGGTGCTACAACCCTTGATGAATACCGAAAGCATATAGAAAAGGACCCTGCCCTTGAGCGCCGGTTTCAACCGGTTTTTACGAAGGAACCGTCGGTAGAAGACTCCATATCCATCCTTAGAGGCCTGCAGGAACGCTACGAGGTTCACCACGGGGTCAGAATCAAGGATGAGGCCCTTATCGCTGCAGCAGTGCTGTCAGACCGTTATGTCACCTCACGATTCCTTCCCGACAAGGCTATCGACCTCGTTGATGAGGCAGCAAGCAGGCTTAAAATGGAGATTGAGAGCCAGCCTACCGAGCTCGATAAGATCGAGCGGAAGATACTGCAGCTGAATATAGAAAAGCAGGCATTGTCGAGGGAAGAGGATGAAGCCTCTGCCGAGAGGCTGAGCAGTATTAACGCCGAGCTCTCAGAGCTTCAGGCTGAACGTGATGTCATGCATCTGCAGTGGAAAAACGAGAAATCTGTTATTGAAGAAATAAGGGGCCTGAAGGCCGAACTCGAAGAGCTCAAGGCCGAAGAAACCCGGCATGAGCGAGACGGGAACCTGCAGAGAGCTGCCGAGATCAAGCATGGGCTTGTTCCGCAGAAACAGGCTGAGATTGCTGCGAAAAGCCTGAGGCTTGAAGAACTGCAGAACGGTACAAGTCTGCTGCGTGAAGAGGTGGAGGAAGAGGATATTGCGCGGGTTGTTTCTGCCTGGACCGGTATTCCCGTCTCTAAGATGCTTGCGTCTGAAATGGAGAAATATCTTAAGCTTGAGGAGATTCTCGGTCGGCGCGTTGTCGGTCAGATTGAAGCAATAACCTCTGTGTCAGACGCCATAAGAAGGAATAAGACAGGGCTTGCTGATGAAGACAGACCCCTCGGTTCTTTCATTTTTCTCGGCCCTACCGGTGTAGGTAAGACCGAACTTGCCAAAACATTGGCTGATTTTCTGTTCAGTGATGAGAAAGCGCTGACCAGGATAGATATGAGTGAGTATATGGAGAAGTTCTCGGTCTCAAGGCTTGTCGGGGCCCCTCCCGGATATGTCGGATATGACGAAGGAGGCCAGCTGACCGAGGCTGTTAGACGGCATCCGTACTCTGTAGTGCTTTTTGATGAGATTGAAAAAGCTCACCCCGATGTTTTCAACATCCTGCTGCAGATGCTTGATGACGGCCGGCTTACCGACAGTCAGGGCAGGGTAGTGGATTTCCGAAACGCTATAATCATAATGACGAGTAACCTCGGTAGCGAGTTCCTTCTTCAGGCTGATGATCCGGCCGAAGTCAGCGGGCAGATCGATGCTCTCATGAAGGCTACCTTCAAGCCGGAGTTTCTGAACAGGATTGACGAGATCATCTCTTTTCAGCGGCTTGGACGCGAACAGATTATGAAGATAGCCGATATACAGTTGCAGCTTCTGAAGAAGCGGCTTGAATCCAGAAAAATTATGATTGAGTTTGAACCTGAAGCTGAAGAATGGATTGCCGGGATGGGATATGACCCTGCTTT
The DNA here is from genome assembly GCA_003454605.1 of Spirochaeta sp. Lineage (GTDB taxonomy): Bacteria > Spirochaetota > Spirochaetia > UBA9216 > UBA9216 > Thalassospirochaeta. The sequence goes on from DMKD01000167.1 coordinate 3,274, forward strand.
CGGTGCGCGCCCTCTTAAACGGACCGTGCAGAATCTTATTCAGAATCCAATGGCCAAATTGATGCTTGCCGGGAAGATTAAGGAAGGCGACAGAGTTATTGTTAAGAAGGGTGCTGAAGGCCTTGAGTTTAAGGCTCTGCGTTGAAATAAAGCCTCCTTTTTAGTATGATGTTTAGATATCGAACATCAGGGGGCTATTATGGCTAAGCTTTGGCAGAAAGATTATGAATTGAACGAACTCGTTGAGCGTTTTACGGTGGGACGGGATTTTATCCTCGATAATGCGCTGATTATACCTGACTGTGTGTCATCACTAGCGCATGCGAAAATGCTTAATTCAATAGATCTGCTTACCGATTCCGAACTGGAAAAGCTTGAACATGCCCTGAAATCGGTGATCAGTGATTTTAAAGAAGGTAATTTTACTATAAAGCAGTCCGATGAGGACTGTCATACGGCAATTGAAAACTATCTGACCGTTAATGCGGGTGCAGCGGGTAAAAAGATTCACACCGGCCGTTCACGAAATGACCAGGTTCAGACCGCCTTGCGGATGTACAGCCGCGCATCAATTCTCAGCCTGCTGGAGAAGGGGTTGGCCCTTGCTGCCTGTGTTACTGATTTTGCAGAAACAAATAAAGACATTCCGATGCCGGGACGTACCCATATGCAGATAGCAATGCCGTCTACGATAGGTCTCTGGGCAGGAGCCTGGGCCGAGGAAATCGTCGACAGCCTGAAAAATCTGCTGTCGGTGTATGCCCTGATAGATCAATGCCCGCTTGGGGCTGCAGCAAGCTACGGTACGCCGCTGCCGCTTAATCGTGAAATGACAGCCGAGCTTCTAGGCTTTGCAAAGGTTCAGAACAATGTCCTCTATGTCAATAATTCTCGCGGCAGACTGGATGCGCTTGTGCTCAATGCCGTTGAACATACTGTGCTTATATTAAGCTCTGCAGCGCAGGATCTGATCCTATTCTCGTTACCGGAATTCGGATACTTCAGCCTTCCGGCAGAACTCTGTACAGGCTCAAGCATCATGCCGCAGAAAAAGAACCCCGACGGACTCGAGCTTATGCGTGCAAAGTCGGCTACTCTTTCGAGCTACGCAATGCAGGTAAAACAGATTGTCCGCTCACTGCCGTCCGGTTATAACCGTGATTTTCAGGAAACAAAAGAACCCTATATGAAAGGTCTCGAGCTTGCGGCGCAGTGTATCGATATTATGGATTTAACATTCTCCCGCCTGCAGGTTAACCGGGACAAGCTTGAAGCAGCATTCACCCCTGAGATATATGCTACTGATGCAGCGATCGAAATGGTCGTCGGCGGAGCTAGTTTCCGTGATGCCTATAAGAAGGTAGGCCTCAATCTGGAGTCTCTCGGCAGCCGGAATCCGTCAGAAGTGAATGAATCACGTACCTCAACCGGAACAGCGGGTAATCTGAAACTTGAAAATCTTCGTTATGATATTGACGGGATAATTGAGAAAACCGCAGCGGCAAAAGCAGTACTTCTTAAAGCAGTAACTGCTCTTGCCGGCGATGATGTTGAATTGATTTAAGTTTCGTATACACCTTTAAGAGCTTCGGCGATATTCAATGCGTAGTCGCCGATATGCTCTATGTGCTTAACTACATCAAGATACAGTAATTCTGCCTTGACATTTGAACCTGTCTGGATTCTCTTTCGTGCTTCCTTGCGGAGTGTCTTTCTCTGTTTATCAACCTTGGCTTCAAGTTTGAGTGCCTGTTCAAGCTGAGTTTCAGAAAACTGCAGATCAAGATTTGTTTTTATAAAACTTAAGAATTCGGAAACAGTTGCGGTGATAGGTCCTAATGCAGTAAGTGCTTCTTCAGGAATCTCTAGCTCCTTTTTATGGCGGCGTTCAGCCTGAAGAATGAGGTTGTAACAACTGTCTCCAATACTCTCAAGCTCATTTGTTATTCTAATCATAGCGGTCGCAGATCTCATGCCGTGATCATTGAGGCCCTCACTCAAGCATTCAATCAGATAAGCCGTGATCTGCTCCTGCATCTGATCGGTGACATCTTCCATGTCTTTCAGCTTTTTAACCTGCTTACCGAGTTTCTTCTCCGGTTTGCCGAAGAGGTCGACATATTCGGTAAACATATCCTCATTTATACCTGCCATTCTTGAAATCTCCGATCTGGCCTTCATCAGGTTCAGCTCGGCTGTGTCCTGTATTCCGGTTGAGATATATTTGAGTTCGTACTTAAGATTCAAATCATCCTCGGTTTCCGGTATAAGCTTCTCAATAAGTTTGGCAAACTGAGGGATGAACCAGATGAATACAATTGTAATTGCGATATTAAAAAGGGTATGAAACATCGCAAGATGTTCCGGTATTGCTGCTCCCATTGTCGGGTCGCCGGGAACAATCATATCTACGAGGTTTAAGAAGGGGGTATATACTATGCTCATTAGAATCGCTCCGGCGATATTAAACAGAATATGGGCCCGCGAAGCTCTCTTTGCATGCGTATTTGTTCCAATGGATGCCAGATAGGCGGTAACAGTTGTACCGATGTTTGACCCAATGATTATTGCAGCAGCTGTGTGATAATCAATCCAGCCGGAATATGCCATCGTAAGGGTTATCGCCATAGATGCGGATGATGACTGAATAACTATGGTCAGAACAGCTCCGACGGCAACGAAGAGAAGGAATGACCAGAAACCCCAATCTGAAAAACGGGCGAGGAATTCAAGATATTCGGGGTGGTTTTTTATATCAGGAACCGAACCTTTAAGAAAATCCAGTCCGAGAAACAGGATGCCGAAACCAATAAGGACCTCACCTAAGTCCTGTTTGCCGAGTTTCTTTGAAAAAACCAGGGGCAGACCGATGCCTATCACCGGAAGAGCTATAGCTACAATGCTGAATTTAAAACCAATCAGGGCTACAATCCATCCTGTTATGGTTGTACCGATATTTGCGCCCATGATAACGCCGATTGACTGTGTCAGAGATAACAGACCGGCATTGACAAAGGATACTACCATTACTGTTGTTGCCGATGATGACTGCACAAGGGCTGTAACAACAAAACCGGTCAGAGCCGCTGCGAATCGGTTGATTGTCATATAATTCAGAACTTTCTGCAAACCGTCTCCTGCGGTTTTCTGAATACCATCACTCATTACCTTCATGCCGTAGAGAAACAGGCCGAGGCTTCCTGCAATCTTCAATATAGAATATATAATCATAATTAGTTAAATTTTTAACAGTAATCAAATAATAAGTAAAGGGAGGAAGCAGGTAAAAGCAACGCTTTTACCTGCTTCCTCTGGAGTTTCCATCGGAGACGATGAAAACATCCAGGAGCATGTCAGTTAAGGGGGTTCTCGTGCTTTTACATGGCCTTATGTCCAAATATTTCCTTTGGTTATATTGAAAACGCCTTATCGATATGTTACAGTCAGCTATCAAATTCTGGTGGGGTTTATGGTATTTACAAGGTCATCTCTCTTGGGTGTTATCGCCTGTCCTGGTGCTGAAAAGATTTCTGAAGAAATTATTTCTGATCTTAAATCTATCTATCTGAAATATTATAAGAAGACTGCAGATTCACTCGTGTCTCGTTATGAGTACACCCGTGAAGAGGTAATTAAGAATATAAATTTTGTGAATGAGCTCACATCCCGAAAGGGACAGCGTTCGAAAGATGTTACCAAATACAGAGCTCCGACCTATCAAATTCCGATGAATTTTACCCGTTTCGCCAACGGTGAGGTTAAATCTGAAATACAGACTTCGATCCGTAATATGGACATTTATATCATCCAGGATCCGGGTAATCATTATCCTCTGGACATAAACGATGACGGCAACCCTGTTTCGTTTTCGGTCAATGATCACCTTATGGTGCTCTTCACAACCATAGATGCTATCATAGGTGCGGGAGCGAAGAGTGTAACCGTAGTGGTCCCGCTTTTTCCATATAGCCGACAGCATAAGAAAAAAGGGCGTGAGGCACTTACCGCTTCCTGGTTCGGCCGCACCTGTGAGCAGATGGGTGTGTCCAGGATCATTACTCTGGATATTCACTCCAAGGCTATTGAAATGGCTTTTCAGTCTCTGCATCTTGAGAACCTGCATGCGTCTTACCAGGTTATACGGGAACTCAGTGAACTCGTTGATCTTGAGAGCGATGATCTGGTTGTCGTTTCACCGGATACAGGTGCTGTTGATCGAAATAAATTCTTTGCCGGAACTCTGAAGATACCGCTGGCTATGATCTACAAAGAGCGTGATTATTCAAAGGTCAGCTCTGATGCAAAGTCGAATAATATTACAAATATGCGACTTCTCGGCGACGTAAAAGGCAAGACCGTCTTCATGGCCGATGATATGCTCGGTACCGGCGGAACACTGATTAAAGCGATGGAGATGCTGAAGAAGGAAGGTGCAGAGAAGATTATCTGTGCTGTCAGCCTTCCCCTTTTTACCGGTGATGCCGTTGAGGATTTTGAAGAAGCCTACCAGAAGGGGCTCTTCGATCGAATAATAGGTACCAATGCCGTATTTCATACAGACGCAGTTCTCGGCAGGGAATGGTATGTATCAGCCTGTATCAGTGAATTATTTGCGCGTACGATTTCCCGGGTACACCACGGAAACTCACTCAGCTCACTGCTTGACAATACAAAGATAATCAACCGCCACCTCGGGCCATCCTAAATTTTCGGGCGTTGCCATACCGGCCGGGCTATCCAGGGCTGCGCTGCCGCTCCGGCACAAAATCTTTGATTTTAACCGCTGTACATTCGGTTTATCAGAGGGCGCTTGAAGTAGAACTGTTATATTAGCTTCATCGGATATCAATGGCAACTTTATAATGTACTGTTATTCTTTTGATTGATTTTGATGGGTGACAATTATTCTTCAAAAGTTTTAATTTCAATATTATGCTCTTCTATTTTATTAACAGAAGGTTTTATAAAAAACCCTTCTCCCTTTGAAATAACCTCACCTTCATCATTATATATCCTGCCTGTTGTTAAAACTCTTCTACCAGATGCATTTTTAACTTGAGCTTCAAGAGTTACAACAGATCCCAGAGGAAGCATTTTTCGATATTTAACTGTAAGTTTTGCCGTAAAAGCTAAAGAACCTGTAAGAAGCACTGCTAGACCCATAGACTCGTCAAGTAATGCTGCCATACTGCCCCCATGAACATATCCGACAGGTCCTTCTGCTGCTGGACCGAACCAAATTCTGGCCATAAGAGCATTGTCATGCTTTCTTTTAAAATATTTCAACCTTATTCTGTCTTGCCTTATATCCCCTGTAATAAACTGTCTTCCAGAGCCAAAATTATCCGGAATGACAATTTCTACCCAATCTGGTTCTCCAGTAAGTTCGGGAACAGAAAACTCTTTTTCCAGGCTCTTTTTCATCATTTATATTCCATACTGATAGTTTATCATCTCTGAATCGTAAGTTTCAAGCTTATTTTTTTTCGTGAAATTACCTGAGAAAATAATTAATATATGTTGACACATTAGGTGTTTAAACATATATTAATTATAAGATTTTATAAGGAGATACAGTACATGGAGACAAAAATTCTATTTAGGGAACGACGTTCGGTTACTTTTTTTAATAAAGACAGGGATATAAACGATCAACTATTAGAAGAAATTATCAACCTTGCCGTAGAAGCACCATCAGCATTCAATCTACAACCATGGCGGATAATTGTAGTTAAAACAGAAGAAAACAGGCAAAAGCTTTTTAAATTAGCAAATCAGCAGGACAAAGTGCTTGAAGCACCTGTAACTCTTATTATTGTAGGAAATAAAGAGGGATATTCAGAAAAAAACCCTGTTTGGACAGAAATGCTTCAGAGCGTTGGTGGAGATGAACAGATGGTCTCCGGGGCAAAAGAGGCAGCAGCTTTTTTATATGGTTCAAGTGATGAACGTAAACTAAAATTTGCAGAAAGTAATGCCGGGTTATTGTCAATGGCTATAATGATCGCAGCAAAAGAATTTGGTGTGGATTCCCACCCAATGAGTGGAATTGATTTTGATGGTATCCACAAAGAATTTGATCTCACTGAAGGAGAGTCCGTTGTAATGACAATCAGTCTTGGGTTCTATGATGAAAGTAGACAACTTTACCCTCGTCGTCCACGTCGCTTATTTAAAGAAATTACAACAGTCGTTTAATAACAGGATTTACAGACAATGAAAAAAATATTTGAACAATTACCGGCATCTAAAAAGATGCCGGTAATCTTTACCTCACACGGAAATCCAATGGATATTACATTGCCTGCTTATGGCAATTCATTTATTAAGTATCTAAATGAATTAGGTGAAGAATTGCATACAAATTATGGAATAAAAGCAGTGCTCGTAATATCTGCTCATTGGTGTACAAAGGGAACATATATAAATATAAACCCTTTTCCTGAAACTATTTTTGATTATTACGGTTTTCCGCAGGAATATTACTCCGATTCATTAAAATATCCTGCTCCAGGTTCGCCTGTTATTGCAGGACAAATTGCAAATGAAAATAAATTAGTAACACCTACATCAGAATGGGGTTTCGACCATGGAAACTGGCCTGTAATGAAACATCTTTTACCTGAGGCCAATATTCCTGTTTTTCAACTGAGCATTGATTACTATCAACCGCCACAATATCATTATGACCTTGCCCTGCAACTCAAAAACTATAGAGAAAAAGGAGTGCTAATCATTGGCAGCGGAGCAATCGTACATAATTTAAAGGAGGCAGGTAAAAGAATGTTTACCGGGAATACCCAGCTTTATGGATGGGATAAGGAGTTTGATGATTCTGTAAAGCAAAAGATAAACGATCGTAACATTAAATCAATAATTAATTATCATAACCATAAATACAGTAAATTGGCTATACCAACCCCTGACCATTATATCCCTTTGATTTATACAATGGCGCTTTTGGATAAAAAAGATAACATTCGACATACTTATGAAGATATTCTACCTGCTTTCAGCAACCGTAGTT
>DMKD01000077.1 GCA_003454605.1 Spirochaeta sp.
TTTCCGCAGCCGCAGAACATACTGTTGCTGCTTCGAATGCATAAAGAATCAGGGGACTCTGAAGCTCTTGAGATGGCTGAAAATACTCTCCGTCAAATGAGAGCTGGCGGTATCTGGGACCACCTGGGATATGGTTTTCACAGGTATTCAACCGACAGAGAATGGCTTCTTCCTCACTTTGAGAAGATGCTCTACGATCAGGCAATGCTTATTCTTGCATACACCGAAGCGTATCAGCTGACAAAGAAGCAGGAGTATCGCCAAACAGCCGAGGATGTAATTGAGTATGTGCTGCGTGATATGCGTTCACCCGAAGGCGGTTTCTATTCTGCCGAGGATGCCGACAGCGAGGGTAAGGAGGGGAAGTTCTATCTGTGGGATATGGATGAGTTTACTGAACTGCTGACCGACAACGGATTCGACGCCGGACGCTATGCCGATTATTTCAGCTTGCAGCCTCGGGGAAATTTCGCTGATGAAGCAACGAAAATGCGGACAGGAGAAAATATTCTGCATACCCAATCAGGCCTGCCCCTCCTGTCAGAGGATGAGAACAACGAATTAGAGGCGGTACGCAGCCTGTTATTCACCGAACGCGAAAAGCGTATACATCCGTACAAAGACGACAAGGTCCTTACAGACTGGAACGGCCTTATGATATTCGCTCTGGCAAGGGCATCCTGGAGCTTCGGCCGGCCGGAATATCTTAAAGCCGCCGAGGCGTCAGCCTCATTGATAATTAACGAGATGAAGCAGGCAGACGGCTCAATGCTGCACAGCCGCAGGTCGGGCGTCAGCAAAACTATGGGCATGATTGATGATTACGCCTTCTTCATTCGCGGACTGCTTGAGCTTTACAGGGCAGATTTCAATACAGAATACCTTGAACAGGCGGCTGAACTAACAGCCTATAGCAGAGATCATTTTGAGGATGATGTCTACGGCGGATTCTTCCAGTCAAATATCAGACAGACCGATCTGCTCGTGCGAAAGAAAACTGCTCTCGACAACGCCCTGCCGTCGGGGAGTTCGGTGATGTTTGAGAATCTGCTGCAGCTCTTCAAGATTACCGGTGAGACAAGCTACCGGGATGCAGCCGACGGCATACTCAACTCGCTCACAAGTGAGCTGGAAGCATACCCCTCAGCGTTCGGCATGCTTCTGTCTTCAGTCGGTTACATGGGTGAAAAAGGCCGGGAAATTGTCGTGGTGGGCGAAGCTGCCGACACTGAAGCAATCATTGCAGAGCTTAACAGCCGCTTCATGCCGGATACTGTGGTGCTGCATAAAACAGAACAGTCATCCTCCGCCCTGAAAGCCCTGGCCCCCTATACTGAATACTACAACCTGCCCGCCGGAAAGAGGGTTGTTGTCTATGTCTGTACAAACTTCAGCTGCAGCAGACCGGTTTTCACGGTAAACGAGCTTGCAGAACTGCTTGGAGAATAGGCAGCGTTTAAATCAGTTAAGTACTTTCTTCAGCACGCTGTGTTTACCGCCTTCTGAAACCATGATCCAGCCGGTCTGCAGATAAAGTCCTGAAACGTCAGTATATACGTATAATTCTTCATTATTGTTACGCAGGGCTTCAGATTCCGCGGTACTGATAAGGCGTGAGCCGATTCCCTGCCGCCTGTATTCAGAAACCACAGCCAGTGCGTTTATCCACAGTCCTTTCCGATCGCTTCCCGGAACCGCATAGGTGGTAAAAATTAGCCCGCCGACTATCTCATCATCATCAACAGCAGAAATAGCCGATTCGAATGTTTCAGCCTTACCCCACTCTGAGAGAAACAGCCATCGAAGTTCTTCAAGATGCCTGGGGTTCGTATCGACCGCAATGATTTCGATCATTCGGCAGCTGTGATCCCGGTAAACAGCTCATTTATTGCCTTTTCTGTCTGCTCGTTACCGGTGAGTTCCCCTATGTCAAAAGCCTTTGCCGTAACAGCGCCTGCAAACTTCATCCCGAGTAATGCGGCCGAACGCTTAAACATCTCAATAGTCAGGTCACAGTCAGGCGGTCCGTCTGCGGCAGGAATAAGAAGCGCTAGGCTTTTACCCTTAAGCCCTTTGTTTCGGTAGTAGGGTCGCAAGCGGTCCAACATCAGCTTTGCCGCAGCACTAGGACCATACCAGTACAGGGGTGTACCAAATACAATGACATCGGCAGCATCAAGTTTACTGTAGATCAGCTGCATGTCATCTGCGATAGGACATATCAGTTTTCCGGCCAGACAGCGTCTACAGTCGATACAATGGCTGATATCAATATCATACAGATAATTGACCGACAAACGGTACTCCCCCTCTGCTGCAGAACAAAGCATATCAGCCATCGCAGCTGTATTTCCGTTCTTTCGCGGACTCCCGATAAAAATCTCGATTGTTTTCATATTTCCTATTATACTCAACTATGCTCAGAAACAGAAACAAAAGTATTATTATTTCTTACTACACACTGAGACGGTTAATTGGTATACTCGGCATCCTGCTTCCGTTCATCTGCATGTTCGGCGGTCTTGCCGCTGGTATTGAGGTTCAGAGCTCGGTGAGCGCCTATTACCACAGCAATATGCGCGAATTGTTCACGGGGCTGATGTCATGTATGGCAGTTTTCCTGCTTACCTATTAGGGCCGCGAGTTTATAGACAATATAGTATCCTCTGCGGCCGGCCTTTCGGCGCTCGGAATCATGATTTTCCCCTGCTCGACAATAACAATGCCCTCGGAAACACTCCTGGGGATGTTTCAGCTGCCTATGAAAATATCCGACACAATTCATCTGATTTTTGCAGTTTCATTCTTTGTTATCTGCGGATTGAATTCAATATTTCTATTCACTCTCAGCAGCAAAAAACCGAAAGACATGGAAGCTCCCAAAAAAATCAGGAATTGGATCTATCGAATCAGCGGAATTATTATTCTGCTGTCATTAATAATTCTGGGCATCCTCATGAAGACCATACCAGCCGAAGATTTTGATTCAAGGCGGCTGGTTCTCATATTTGAAATTATCATGCTTGCATCCTTCGGAGCTGCCTGGATAATAAAAGGGAATACGCTATTTAAGGATAGCATAGGAGTATAGGATGAAATTTGGATTCACGACATTATTTACAGACAAAATTGAAGAAACCACGGCCTTTTACAGGGATGTTCTCGGCTTTGAGCTCTATCAGGAACTATCACCAGCGCCGGGAATTAAGATCGCTTTTCTTAAAAACGGCGGCAGCAGGCTCGAAATACTTCAGAATGATCATAGCCCGGTAGTCGATAATTCTAAATCATCGATTCAGCTGACATTCCTTGTTGATAATATTGACAACGCTTATGCTGAAATGAAGGAAGCCGGTGTGCAGTCAGTATCAGAGCTTATGATTCTGCCTAGTGGTTTGCAGATGTTTAACAGCCGGGATCCAAACGGCGTCGCACTTGGTTTTGTAAAAGAATAGTACAATGGGATACTATATCAATTTTGAGAAAGTCAGTTTATCTGATTATAAAATGAGATTGCTGAAGGTTCATCTTGTCCCAAGCAGAATGCTGCTCCGGGACAATATTGATGAACAGTTCGCCTTCATCGCCGGCGCTGGGATCTCCAATATCGACGAGTTTCTAACTGCGGTAAAAACATCAGCGAAACTGCAGGACTTTATAGAAAAAAGCGGAGTAGAAGAAAACTATCTAAAAATACTGAAGCGTGAGATTAACAGCACTATTCCCAAACCGAATAAATTTATTGATTTCCCCAACCTTGAAGCCGAAACCGTTGAAAGGCTTGAAAACATTGGGATTAAAAAGACCACCGAGCTGTATAAACAGATATTGACTCCGAATAATCGAACCGTATTCGCTGAAAAATCAGGTCTCAGCTCTGAATCCGTCCTGAGACTAGCCCAGTTAACCGATTTATCGAGGGTTCAGTGGGTGAACCATACCTTTGCCGCTATGCTTTACGAGCTCGGGTATGAAACAGCAGAAATGATGGCTGCTGCGGATCCTGAAACTCTTCACACTGAATTAAACCGTCTGAATAAAGAAAAGAACATATATCATCACGGGTTCGGTCTGGCTGATATGGAACGCTGTATATTTGCCGCCGGAGAAATTCCTGTCGAACTGGAAATATAATCAATCTAAAAATAAAATCGCATGACAAAACTGTATTCTTAATGTTATGATACAGTTCATCAATATCATAATCGTACATTAAATTCCACCGTTAAAACTTATTATCAGAAACCTCTGCATTGGGAGAATTGAATGCTGCATAGAATTTTTATTACCTGCATCATATTGTTATCTGTCTTTTTCGGCCTTTCCTGCACAGATAATACAGTGGGAAAAACTTACGATATAACTTACTACTGTTTTGACAATGAGAACGGTACTGTACCTGAAAAACAGATCAAAGAACACGGCGTTGATATTACGCTGGCATCAAACTCCGGCGACCTCTGCCGGGCGGGCCATGCCCTGATCGGATGGAGTACAGCTTATGACGGAGGCGGAACGAAGTACCAGCTTGGCGAAGTTTACAGCTCTAATGCTGATCTATCACTTTATGCTGTATGGGTAACCGGGTATACGGTAAGCTATGATGCAAATAATGCTACAGCTGGTATTGTTCCCGTCACACAGACTAAGGCGGAAGCTATAAATTTAATACTTGAGGAAAATACAGGAAACCTCGTAAAAACAGCCTACGGCTTTTGCGGATGGAATACTGAACCGGACGGAAGCGGTATAAAGTATACATCCGGTGAAGAATACGCTGATGATGCAGATCTAACCCTCTATGCAATGTGGTATGACGTAGGTTGGGCTGGCTCTGTGGATACCGGTATAAACGATACGGAATTTTTAGCCGTAGCTGCAGATGATTCGGGAAACGTATGGACCGCAGGATATCAGACTAATGATGGGGCATATACATATGCAGGACAGACTGCATCAGGATTCTATGCAAGCGGTAAAAATGCCGTTTTGGTGAAATTCGATTCCGACGGGAACGGATTATGGGCAAAAACCCCTGAAAATGAAACACTTCCGTTCGACACTGTTTTTAACTCCATTGCATTGGACAGCTCAGGAAATGCCTATGCGGTTGGATATATCAGCGGAAATGGTGTTTTTACATTTAACAGCGGCATAACAGCAGCTGCAAATCATGCAGGAATATCCTCTATTCTGGTAAAATTTGATCCGGGCGGAAATGCAGTTTGGGCAAGAACTGTTACGGACGGTGTAGCTAACAGTGAGTTTTTATCAGTAACAGTAGAAGGAACAGACGTATATGCTTCCGGTTATCAAACCAACACCGGCGGCTTCAACTACAGCGGACCAATTGTAAATGGCGCAGCAGCAAACGAAAACGCCGTATTGGTTAAATTCGATACTGATGGAAACACTCAATGGGCAATGACTACAGCAGCCGGAGATTATGCTACAAGCTTCGATGACATAGTCATCGATTCGGCAGGCTATATCTATGCGGCAGGCTATAAGTTTGATACTCCAGCTTCCGATTTCGGAGGACCGATAGCAACTGGAACCTTCGGCGGCAACAATGCTCTCATAGTGAAGTATGATCCTGCCGGAGCCCCACAATGGGCAAAATCACCCACTACAGGCAGCAATATCTCATATTTTAACAGTATTACAGTTGACAATTCAGGCAACATTTTTGCAGCGGG
>DMKD01000346.1 GCA_003454605.1 Spirochaeta sp.
GACAAACTACTTTACAGGGAACCGTAATGAATTACAGGAGTGGTAAGTATGACCTTTGATTTGAATAGAGCTGAATGGATCTTCGAACCGAAAAAATGGGTAATTGAAGACGGGACGCTTGAAATAAAAACCGAGCCTGACACTGATTTCTGGCAGCGCACCTTTTACGGATTCAGAAACGATAATTCACCTGCCCTGCTTCTTGATACGGATGAAAACTTTACATTTGCCGTTAAAACAAGCTTCGAGTATAATTCTATGTATGATCAATGCGGCCTGCTTGTCTACATCGACGGCAATAACTGGGTGAAAGCGGGACTCGAGTACGAGAATGAGGAATATTCAAGACTGGGCAGTGTCGTGACAAATACAGGTTATTCAGACTGGGCGACAACCGACATCCCCAACCGTAACGAAATGTATTACCGACTTCACCGTCGTGGCCCTGATTTTATGTTTGAATCATCTTTTAATGGTATTGATTACAGGCAGATGCGAATTTTTCACATGCATGTACTCGGCGAAACCACCTTGGAGATGGGAAAGCAGGCTGTGATGACCGGGGAAACTGTCCCGGTCAGGTTCGGGCTCTATGCGAGCAGTCCCGGTAATTCGAGTTTCACAGCCCGCTTTTCTGATATTGAGCTGACTGAGAGCTGTTGGAAAGCGCATTGACGGCAGAAGCTACTACGCCGATGACGGGATTACATACATCCTTAAAGAGGAGGCCGAGAAAGAGTCTCTCAATCTAGGCCGTAATTTGATAAAGCGGGGAAAAATATGAAAAAAAGCAGCCTACAGCTTCCAAAGATTGAACTTGGTAAAACCGGTAAGGTATTAAGTCGTCTGGGTCTTGGCGGTTTTCATCAGGTAGAGATATCAACTGAAATTATAAATAATGTAGTTGATATTTATCAGGAATACGGCGGCAATTACATTGAAACTGCCAGAGGTTACGGCGATGGTGCGTCAGAGAAGAAACTCGGAAGGGTCCTCGAAGGGCGTCGTGATGATTTTATACTCTGCAGTAAAAGTGAAGCAGGTACAGCTGATGCCATCCGTCGTGATATTTAGCAGACCCTTGATAACCTGAAAACCGATCATATTGAATTTTATTATTTTCATTGCTTACCCGATCAAGAAAAACTGAACACAATTTTAGGTCCAGCAGGCGCGCTTCAGGGAATGCTGAAGGCAAAAGAAGAAGGACTAATTGGAGGTATCGGGCTCAGCAGTCACAGTCTTCCTATGTATATAGAGGGAATGAATGCACTCCCGATAGATCTAATTTTAATCTGGTGTAATTGCCTGGAAGATATGTATCTGCCGGAAATACACCAGGCGATATTTCCATTTGCCCGGGAGCATCATATCGGCATTACTGCAATGAAGCCCCTTGCCGACGGCTTCCTCTATCGCTCACCCAGGCAGGCTATGCGTTACGCCTACAGTAATCAGCCTGATGTACTGGTCTGCGGGATGAACACTGAAAAGCATGTTAGCGATGCCGTTGAATCAATCTGTAAAGGACCGATGACGGATGCCGAACGGGAGCAGTGGCTTACAGACGCCCCCGAGTTGGGTTCATATATCTGTCGGCAGTGTGGGGAATGCAGCGGTTCACTTATGGAACTGTTTCGTCTGGAGGGGTATGCTGACAGACAGATGATAGATTATCTGGAACATGACCCAGCCGACTATGCCCTGCGTTTACGTTTGTCGGGATGGTTTGCTCAAAAAGAATATGCTGCTGCAGTTTTCAGAGAAATAAACTGGTCTGCTGTTAAGCTTCTGGAAGATTCAGAAGCTGTGTCCTGTCCATATAATATTGATGTTCCAAGAAAGGTTCGTTTGAGCTTAGCGAAACTGTCGGGAGAAAACCCGGATATAATTTAGTGTTTATGGGGTCCCGAATCTTTGTCCGGAACCCCGTCGTTTTTATAATTGAATAAAACGCTATCTTTCTTCTATCGTGATATCACCGCTCGAAGCTTTTATCTTGATGGTGTGTCCTCCGCCGTTAACTTCTCCAATTATTTCATTCTTCCGGCTGCTGTCGATCTCACCCAGAACCTTGAATGCACTTTTTATTTTCCCCGAAGAGGCGCTTAGATCTACATCAAAGGCCGAGTCAGCCGGTAGTGCAATTGCTACGTCGCCTGAGCTGCTTTTTACGTTGATATTGCCGCCTATCTCAACAATACCCAAACTCGTTTTCCCGGATGAGCAGTCTATATCGGCGTCTCCGGTTGTGAGCTGTGATACCTCAATACTTCCTGATGAGGAATCAATTATGGTATTATTTGACTGAAGCTCATTGATCATTATCTTACCTGAACTTG
Organism: Spirochaeta sp.; assembly: GCA_003454605.1. Taxonomy (GTDB): domain Bacteria; phylum Spirochaetota; class Spirochaetia; order UBA9216; family UBA9216; genus Thalassospirochaeta. The sequence goes on from DMKD01000346.1 coordinate 2,343, forward strand.
CCTCAATTAAAGCATCGCCTGCTTCGAGGGAATCGGCCGTGATTCTTCCCGAGCTTGCATGAATGACGAGATCTTCTACTGTACGAAGTCTGCCGATGTTTATCCTGCCGGAACTTGCATGAATATCAGCTTCTGCAGACAGCAGTTCATCAATTTCAACATTTCCCGATGATGATTTTATTTTTAATGTCGAAACAGCAGAAAGCTCTACAGCCTTTGTATCTCCTGAACTCGCAGTAATTTCTATTATATCCGCTTCTATTCTTGCCGCCTCAACATCTCCGGAACTTGATTTAATCCTTATTTCCTTTGAGTTGATATCGGTCACTACGGAGTCTCCGGAAGATGTCTGAATTTCTATATCACCGTCAAAATATTTTGGCAGTTCGGCAGTAAATTGAACTGAACTATTCTGTACAAGACCGAAAAATAATCCGGTTTCCTTGTATAGCCTGATAGTCAGCACCTCTCCGTTTTTCTCCGGCATTAGAGCAGGTACTGCCTTTTTATTGTTTGATTTCAAATCTCCCTCGAGTGATAGAGCAAGCTGGCCGTTTCTGCTTCCACCATAGATGCTGTAAGTCTGACTTCCGGTACTTATGCACAGCGCGCAGTTCGGCCGTTTCAGTTCGAATATAATCTTATTTATTCCTGAAAGATCAATCTCCTGCTGTTCGTCAATATTGAATGATGCAGCCGTAACAACTCCCGTTACGATAAATGCTAATAATAGAATTGACAGTATCTTTTTCATTTTTCACTCCTTGCTGTATTATATTTTTAATAATAAATGCAAATGATC
>DMKD01000415.1:0-309 GCA_003454605.1 Spirochaeta sp.
CGAAGACACCTGTATGGTTGATGTTGCAAAATTCTTTCTTGAATTCGTTCTTGAGGAATCCTGCGGAAAATGTGTGCCCTGCCGTGTCGGCATAAAACGGATGCACGAAATCCTTGAACGCATAAGCGAGGGACTTGGTGAGCCGGACGATATAGACCGACTGATAACCCTTGGAAACATGATAAAACAGACATCGTTATGCGGACTGGGCCAGACTGCTCCGAATCCTGTTCTTTCAACTATTCAGCATTTCAGACACGAATTTGAGGACCACATCGTTCATAAACACTGTGAAGCCGGTGTTTGTCC
>DMKD01000415.1:435-5628 GCA_003454605.1 Spirochaeta sp.
GAGTCTGTTTTCACACCTGTGAAGATAAATGCCGCCGCTCTATGCTTGATGATCCTGTTTCAATCAGGGCTCTCAAGCGCTATCTTGTTGAGCAGGAGATTATTGTCCAGCTGCCAGAGGTTATGGAAAATAACAAGAATGCCGTGAAAAAGGTAGCCGTTATAGGCGCAGGTCCTGCAGGCTTATCATGTGCTTATTTTCTTGCGCGTCTCGGCTATCAACCGGTGATATATGAATCAGAAAGCCGCCCGGGAGGAATGCTTACTCAGGCGATTCCCGCTTACCGGCTGCCCCGTGAGGAGATAGCACGCGAGATAAGAATGATTGAACGAATAGGTGTCGATATAAACTGTGATACAAAACTTGGTCGCGACATCACTCTAAAACAGATGCGTGAAGACGGCTTTGATGCTGTATTTCTCTCACCCGGCGCCCCTATAGGATCAGCTTTGGGCATCCCTGGTGAAGACGCCGACGGTGTAGATGATGCGTTGACCTTCCTCAAACATTATAATATCCGCGGAAACGTACGGATAAACCGCAACGTCCTGGTTATAGGCGGCGGTAATGCAGCAATCGATGCTGCACGTACAGCGGTCAGGCTGGGAGCCGATTCGGTAACCATCGTATACCGCAGAAAACGCAGTCAGATGCCCGCTTACAAGGAAGAGGTTGAAGAAGCGATTGTAGAGGGTGTAAAGCTTATTGATTTAACCCAGCCGGTAGAGGTTGTTAAAACTGCTGACGGCAAGGTTGCAGGCCTGAAGTGTCTGCACATGACCCTGGGTGATTTTGACCGGCAGGGAAGACGCCGACCGGTTAAGGAGAGTGAAGACTATTTTATTATCAAGGGAGACCAGATAATAACAGCTATTGGTCAGGGAATAGAAAAATCTGTTTTTGACGAGGTAGAAGGTCTTGAGTTTAACGAGAAAGGATACATCAAGATAGATGAGAGCACAGGCAGAACCTCTGTAGACTGGCTTTACGCCGGTGGAGACACATCATCAGGTCCGTCTTCTGTCGTGAAGGCCATCCATGCTGGAGAAGCAGCCGCTGTAGGTATTGATTTTGATCTAAACGGCGAAGATCATGCTTTCTGGCGTGAAGAGCGGATAAACGACACCAACTTTGATCCGGATCTCGATCCGGTACCATACCCGAGAGAGAAAGTGCCGCTGATTCCTGCTGAAAAACGGAGATCGAATTTTGACGAGGTCGAACTGCCGTGGACCGAAGCAGTAGCTCTCAGGCAGAGTTCAAGATGTTTGAGATGTGATTACGGCAAACCCGTTATTCCCAGGGAGGTGATAAATGACTGATCTTAGTATAAATGGAATTGAAATATCGGTTGAAAACGGAACTACAATACTCGATGCAGCAGCAAAAATCGGTGTGGAAATACCAACGCTCTGTCATATTCAGGGACAATCACCGCTTGGTGCATGCCGCATCTGTGTTGTTGAAGTAGAGGGGGCCAGGACATTGATGCCTTCATGCGCGACACCTGTAACAAAGGGTATGGTAGTATCAACCAACTCAAAGAAGGTACGTGATGCACGCAGCCTGGTTATTGAACTCCTGCTTTCAGAGCATGAGGGAAACTGTCAGTACTGCGAACGCAGCAGCGACTGCGAATTGGAAGATATATCATCGAAACTGGGCATTACTAAGCCTCTGTACAGCGGAGAAAAACCTGAAAGCAGCTTCGACTACACCACAAAGGCTCTCATCAGAGATACAGGTAAATGCATCAAATGCAGACGCTGTGTAACCGCATGTAACGAAATACAGGCTGTAGGCGCCTTATTTCCGCAGAACCGTGGGTATGAGACTGTAATAGGACCCGCATTCACCTACAATCTTGCTGATGTTCAATGTGTGCAATGCGGTCAGTGCGCGGCAGTTTGTCCGGTCGGTGCCATCATTGAACGATCAAGCATCGATGAGATTTGGGAAGCACTCGATAACCCTGATAAACACGTTGTCGTACAGACGGCACCGGCTATCAGAGCAGCTCTTGGAGAATGTTTCGACTATGAACCGGGAACCCTGGTTACCGGAAAGATGATAACCGCACTGCGCTCGCTCGGTTTCGATGCCGTATTCGATACTAACTTTGCGGCAGACCTTACCATCATTGAAGAGGGTACTGAACTTCTTACCAGGCTGAAGAAGGCTTTAGTTGATAAAGAAGACGTAGCTTTGCCGATGTTTACCAGCTGTTCACCCGGATGGATAAACTACGCTGAATATTTTCAGCCAGATTATCTCGATAATCTTTCAAGCTGTAAATCACCTCAGCAGATGTTCGGGGCAGTCGCAAAAACCTACTATGCCGAGAAACAGGGTATAGATCCGGCTGATATGGTGGTGGTTTCGGTCATGCCCTGTACGGCAAAGAAGTATGAAGCTGCACGAGATGAAATGGCCGACAGCGGCTATACCGATGTTGACTACGTTATCACCACGAGAGAACTCGGCAAGATGATTAAATCTACTGGAATCAATTTCCGAAATCTCCCCGACGGTGTAATGGACAACCCGCTTGGACAGTCATCGGGTGCCGCCGATATCTTCGCCAATACCGGCGGAGTCATGGAGGCCGCGCTAAGAACAGTATACGAGCTTGTCACCGGCTCAGAGCTTCCGTTTGAAAACCTCCACCTTACTCCGGTTGCAGGACTCGAAGGGCTCAAGGAAGCATCGCTTACTATAGGGAAGAGTGTTCCTGACTGGAGTTTTCTCGAGGGGGTTGAGGTCAAAGTCGCGGTAGCCCACGGTTTGAGCAATGCCGCCGAAGTCTTCCGCAGACTGGAAGAAGACCCGGGACGTTATCACTTCGTTGAGGTAATGACCTGTCCCGGCGGATGTATCGGCGGCGGCGGACAGCCAAGATTCACCGATGACAGTGTACGCTTAAAGAGAATAAACGCTATCTATGCTGAAGATGAAGGAAAACCAATCAGAAAATCTCATATGAATCCGATGATCACCCAAATATATGATGATTTTCTTAAGGAACCTCTCGGTGAAAAATCACATCATCTTCTTCATACACATTATGCAAAAAAATAGTATAATCAAATAAAATTGTATTGTATAATGATTTTGAGCAGTAAACCAAGCAACACAGGAGGATATTATGAACTTAGGTGAGTTAGTAAAAAAAAAGGGAGCAGAAGTTTTTTCCGTAAAAGCTAAAAACACTGTCGCAACAGCTCTTGTTGCAATGAATGAAAAACATATTGGTGCAATGCTAGTACTTGATGAAGAGGGTAAACTTGCTGGAATTATCACAGAGCGAGATCTTTTAATGGTCTGCCACAAATGCGGTGAGGTTAAGTACGTTCATGAGTTAATGACAGCAAAAGATAAACTTTTTTGTCTAAATCCTAAAGATTCTATTCAGGATGCTATGAAATTGATGACTTCAAAGAAAGTACGTCATCTGCCGATTCTTGAAGGCGATGCTTTAGTCGGTATAGTATCAATCGGTGATATCGTTAAGGAACTGCTTGAAGAAGTTGAGCAGGAAAACAAATACCTGAATGAATACATAACTGGACAGAATATCTAATCTTACAGATATTTATATTTTAACAAATCGGGCCCTGTGGATAGCACAGGGCTTTTTTAATCCACCTGCATCAGGAAATCAAACTCATTATCATCTGCATCACGAGTAAACCCCATGAGTTCATCATCATTCATGGCTGTAAATTTACCGAAGGTAGTAGATCGGTCGCTATCGATATCACGGCTGTGATTAGGGTAGGTTGTCTGATAGAAAGCCAGACATTTATCTTTATGAATACCCATCTCTAAAATTTTATCGGCAGCCTGTCTCATCATAATCAGTTTTGACTTCAGATCTTCTTCAGACTCGATATTCCACACTCCAAGCGCAATAGGTTTTTTATCATTATTGATATCACCTGTAAACTCCCCCCGAAGCAGTTCATTCCGCGGTTTTCCAAGGTATTGTGCAAAGTCAAGATGCTCGGCAAGCTTTCTGTCGGATGCAAGGAAATCGCCTGTTTCAGGATCCATGGTAAAAATAATGACGTTCTCAATTGCCTGCCCGTAACTCTTCAAGCGTGCACCTTTGTAGGTATCGATGTCACCAACCGTATCCATAAGATAGTTTTTTCGCTTTTTGATGTCTTTTACAATTTCATAGAGCCATTCTTTCAGGACATCACGCTCACTTCGAAGTGAATAAACAAATTCTTTTAATTTTCTATTGCCTCCTTCATTTTCAATATATCCGAGTATCGTACGGTATATTGATCTGATGTTATTATAGTTGCTGAACATCAGAATCAGATCAAACATGAATATTTCCATTTTTCGCAGCTGCCATATATAGGTGATGTTTTCAGTTCGTTTCAATGGCTGAGCCAGATTAAATTTTTCCCAGAGATCTTTAAACTCGTTAAATCGGCGGTTCATTTTAACGAAACGCTGATCAGTCTGAACATGAGACTGTTGAAAACGGATTTTCCATCCTGTTCCTGTGGGACTGCTTTGTATCGAAATGTTTTCGGCGCCGAATGCGGAATATATCTGCACTGTACCGAGGCCTTCCCCTGCTAAACGGCTCTTTGTAGTTTTACCGACAAAGAGCGGAAGGCCGGCATCATCTTTTTTCAATAAATTTGAATCAATTCCAATTCCATTATCCCTTATCGAAAGTATAATTTCTTCATTTCGCTCGGCGAGTGAAATTTTTAGAAAACCTTTTATTCCTTTTTCCTCAATTGCATCAATGGAATTAGAAACAATATTTATTATTGCTCTGCCGATATTTTCATGATAACCCAGAACAGTAGCGTTTTTGGTATTCAACTTTACCTGCAGACAGCATTTAATAGGGGAGGCCTGAACAAAGGGTACTATTCGGTCAAGAATGAGATCACGTAGATTAACCTCGTGCATGATCTTTCTTGAATCACGAAAGTAATTAACCATATTAATCAGAGTAGTAGTCTCCCGGTTGATATCCTCTACAATCTTGTCACAGTTTTCGGCAGATAAAGAATCAACCATATGCGAAAGAAGTCTGATAAGTTTTCGCGCATCGTGCCGGGTTTTGCCTATCTCCGCAGTCTCCTGTATCAGAAGATCGTCCTCACCGGGTTTTTTCAGAAGCTGTTCTTTTTGTGCAAGAATCATATAATAAACAAGGTT
>DMKD01000079.1 GCA_003454605.1 Spirochaeta sp.
GGAATCCGTTCCCTGAATAATTTCATTTTCAATCTGAACAACAGGGATTCCCCCTCCAAGAATTTCAGATATATACTGAAGCTTACTCCTGTCTTTTTCATAAAGATATAAACCAAATCCGTCAAAACCGGAATAACGGGCCATTTCAAAACTTAATGGATCTGAATCAATTGAATGAAAACTAATGGCACAATCCCTGGTACTCGCAGCATCAATCGCACCTTCTTTTAATCTGCTGAAAAAAGAAGATTCCTCTGCTGGAAGAAAAAATGCATAATGATAGTTCATCTCTTCTGCAGCATCGGTATTGTTGTCAGAAACAAACGGTGACTGCAGCAGTAACCGGACTGAAAAAAAAAGCAGGGCAATAAAAGAAATGCCAAATAAAAAGGCTAATATTTTTATTATCTTATTCACTCATTGATACTACAATTTGAATGTAACAATTGTAAAGCTTTTTCTCCAGCGATTCTAACTAAAAACCGACCGGGGGAGGGTTCTGCCCTCACATTCCTTATTCCTGTATAGAAAGAGCCGGGGCAACGCCCCGGCAATTTGAAAAGGAGAATTGAGCTGATTAGCAAAAAGCATTAGCTTTCAAGCTCTAATGAAAAATAGTCCGTCCCGCCGGGTTTCTGGAGGGAGCGGGACGAACCTTAATATGAAAAACGCATTCGTCCTGCGGTTTTCTATTCTTTTACGATGCCGATTATGGCTTCACGGTTACCCCGGTATATTCTCAGCATAACCTCATCATCGGTATTTGAATTCAATCTTGTATAGAAATCATCCATACTTTTGATGCGCTTATTATCTACCCGCAGGACAATATCACCAGGTCTCAAACCTGCTGCTTCAGCGGCTGAGCCCTTGGTGACGTTAGCTACCACTACACTGCCCTTGCCTGATTCCAGATTCAATGAATCTCTGACCTCTTCGGTTGCTTCGACCACCGTCATTCCGGGCCATACATTGATGCTTCCGTCTTCGGTAATATTCTTCTGATCATCCCGGCGCCCGAGTCTTAGACTGATGCTCTCTTTCTCTCCGTCACGATACAGTTCAAATGCAGTCCAGCGGTCCGGAGGAAGATTACCGATTACCTTCACCAAATCATTCCTGTTAGAAATCTCCTTATTGCCGACCTTGGTAATAAAATCACCAGGCATGAGTCCGCCGTTATCGGCAGGAGAATTAATGAATACATCATTGATGAAGGCGCCGTCCAGGTCGTCCAGACCAAGACTTGTCTTACTCTCTTCAGAGATATCCCGAACATTTACTCCAAGCCATCCATAAACAACATTGCCCGATTCTATAAAATCATCAATCGCACTCTTAGCGTTATTGATAGGAATTGCAAAACCCAGACCATTGCTGCCGCCTGACTGTGTTGCTATCCATGAGTTAATTCCAACTACTTCACCCTTGATGTTCACAAGAGCTCCGCCTGAATTACCCGGGTTTATGGCTGCATCGGTCTGGATATAATCTGTAAAACTTACTTGTGATGAAATATCAGCCTCACGTCCGACCGCACTCACCACACCAGCGGTAAAAGAAGCTTCAAATCCCAGAGGATTTCCAACCGCAAAAACCCAGTCGCCTACATAGAGATCATCCGAATCTCCAAGAACAGCGACGGGGACCTGTTCTCTGGTTTCTACTTTAATCAGTGCTAAATCGCGTCTGGGATCACTTCCCACGAGTTCGGCTTCAAATTCGCGATCATCATACAGCGTTACCTTAATCTCTTCGGCTCCGTTTACTACATGATGATTGGTGAGGATGTATACCTTATTCCCTGAATCTTTAACAATGACACCGGAGCCAAGCCCCTGCTGTCTGAACTCTCTCGGTTCCTTTTCTTCATCATCATTATCTGGTTTACGGCCGAAGAAAAATTCGAAGGCATCGGGGAAGGCCTGTGTTTCAATAATATTTACTGTATTTACTTCAACTACTACCGGAAGGGTCTTCTGAGCGACTTCCCGAAAGGTAAGCTGATAGGTTTCGGCTAACCCCGCGGCTGAAGAGCCGGATAATGATCCGGTTCGCTGGGCAAAAGCGCTTCCTGTGGCTGTAAATGCCAGAAGAACCATCATGATAATTGTAATTTTTTTTCTGTTCATTTTCATTGTATTCATATTCATGAGTACAAATATAGTCCATGACTATTACAAAACTATTGCGGCAACATTACAAAATTGTAAGGTTAATTATATTATGCCGGCAGACCGGTGATTTTAACCTTGTAATCCCGACCGAGAAAAATATAATTCCCGTCACTCGTCGACGTCAGTCTATTACCGGCCTCCCATACAATACGCTTCTCATTCGTACCCGCTTTGACTGCTTCTTTTCTGATCAGGGGTACGATGTTATGCTCAAGATATTCACAGGCATCTTCATAGGCCTCAAAATAATAACAATTCTCAAAGCCGTTTACTATAAATCTGCCGTCAGATGCAGGAGTAACCGAGGCTTCCAGCTTCACTGTTACCATGCTGCAGACAGCACCTAGAGCATTGGCAACATCGCCGTCTTCGGGAATAACCAATTCGGAATCGAGTTGGCCGGCAAGCCTGGAAAGAAGCCACGGAGCCGCAGCGCCCACACCAATGAGTCTGCTTTTCAGCGATGGTTTGAGGCTCAATGAGCGGGAATCCCCTTTAAGATTCTTAAGTAAAGCTTTGAATACAGGGTCATCTGCTGCCTGCCCGTTAAGCTCCACCGAAACATCAAACTCCTGCAGCAGGAGTGTGCGCAGAAGATTATCTGATATCAGCCCAAACACGTCTTCGGCGAAATCATCCATATCATCACCCCAGATAATCTCATAAAGGCCGGCGACTTTTTCTGAGAGTTCCACCGGCCAGAGTGAGACATTCCCCTTTGCAGCCAGAATGTCGGTAGGGGTAAGCCCGTAGCGTTGAATTACCGCGGCATTTTCGAGTCGTGAAGTACTGAGGATAGTCCATAGGCCATGGGTCAGATTAACGGCGAGCTCCCTTACAGAATGCGGCCTCGTCTTCAGCAGCTTCATTATTCCTTCCTCATCATAACTCAGCTGCCAGTCCGGTTCGCGGCCGGTTAACGCCAGGATCTCCATTGCTGCGGTAGAATTTGTGTAATCAGCATGCAGCTGCTCAATAAAGGCAACAGCCTCTCCACTCCCCTGCATATCATTCAGCCGCCCGATGGGTGCAACCCGCTGCGGACCGACTTTCAGCTCACGGCCTTGAATTAAAATACGGCTGTCGCCGCCGGCACCGAGGGTAAACATATCTACAGCCTTGATGTGGGTCCGCCACCGGCCTACCTGGACGCCCTCTTCAGTCAGCCTTATCTCACCGCCGCTAATCAGTCCTATATCGGATGTGGTCCCGCCGACATCGATGATTACAGCGTCACTTCCGCCGGCAAGAAAACGTGCGCCGGCAACACTTGCCGCAGGCCCTGAGAGTGTAGTTTCAACCGGATGCAGAACCGCCTTGCCCCGGCTCATAAGCGAACCGTCTCCGCGGACTATCATGACACTGCCGCCGATATCCATTCCGCTTAAAGACTGTTCGAGTTCATCGATGAACTGTTCAAGCAGCGGGATGATGCTGGCGTTAAGGACCGCAGTATTAGCACGGACAAAGAAGTTGAGGGTATTGGATAATTCATGGCCGCAGCATACGCCTAATCCTGTTTCCGCCTCGATTATCCTTTTAATCTGGAGTTCATGAGAGGGATTCACCGTACTGCCGTAACCGGAGACGGCAATAGCTTCGACATTGTCGCGATCAATCATTTCAATTGCAGCGCGTTTGATTTCCTCTTCGGATACAGGCTCAAGGATATCGCCCATTATACTCAGGCGTCCGCCTACAATTTTCCAGGGATCATGTTCGATCTTTCCGGCAGGTATCTCGGCCAGAGGCATTACAAGTAGTCCGACCTTCCGCCCCCTGTCTTCAACAATCGCATTAGTCGCGAGGGTCGTAGATACGACCGTTATACCGACCTGCGGAAGCAGGGAGGGATCAAGTTTTTTCATGGCGTTAGTTATGCCTATGGTAAAATTCCACTTTGTTGTCGGCGCCTTCGCCTTCGCTATGACCTCACCTCTTTTGAAATCATAGATTACGGCGTCGGTGTAGGTTCCGCCCGCGTCAATACCCAACCCCAGTCCTTCCCGCGAACCGGATTTCTCAGGAATTTCGTCAGTGACTGCAGGCAGTGCCCGCTCCCATAAAGAAATTTCCCCGGCATTGGGGTCGAAGGCGAAGAGACCGTTCTTGAGCGGATCATAGGCAGTCATATAGCCAGGAGGAACGATAAGAATCTCATCATCACTGTATTCCCGGCTCAGCATTGCATCAAATAGTTCTGTGCCGCCCTTGATCTTCTCATACTTCCAGTCAAGCTCCTGAGCGAGGTCCTTTGCATAGTTTTCATAGATCTCACCCTTATCTGAGCCGGTATCAATATAAACCGAACGGGTGTAATTACGTTTCCAGGTATTTAAGAATTCATAGATCGCGGCGGCATTGTTTTCACCATATTTGTTTTTAAACGAATCGTAGCCGACGTGAATATCCCAGTTGCCCTCGAAGCGGCCGTCATCCTTCTTTCGTTTCACCGAGAGTGGCTGGGTCTTGTGTTCATACCATCCCTCTGACATGTAAAGCGTTCCCGGATTTTTTGAGAATTGTTCATTATACCGCTTATGCGAACCAAGAAAAAGGGCAATGCAATCATGAACCCTCGGCATAATCAATGGAATAATACCGGCCTTAATTCCGACAGTTCCACGCCCGCAGAGACCGTATCCGATCACTATTGCATCATAATCGGCCTTTCCTGCCACGACTTCATCAGAAGTCCGTTTTACAGCAGACTGCAGTTCTGCTCTTAAACGATCCGGCTCATCATGCAGCCCGGCCGTCAGATATTCTGCAGATATCGATATATTGTGTCTTGCTGCGGCTGCCTCAATTTCTTCCTCAAGGACTCCGCAGGCGATAATTTTAAGAGATCTGTTCATGGAAATGATTATATAACAGAAAAGTTCGGGGTGATTGGAATAATCCGGCTGATTTAGGTAATTTTTCAACTTTATAAAAAAGCGCCTGCTTTTAAAAACAGACGCTTACTACTGACTGCATACCCTTAAAAAGCTATAAAATCTCCGTAATTTGTCAAGGTTATCGAATAATCATAACCGACACTATCCCAGGGATCATCAATCCATTCTTCAATATAGTCGCCTCCCCAGAAGTCTCTTGTCCGTTCGCTTTCAATTTCTCCGTTAAACTCATGGGTTTGTCCTGCTGTAAAGACTATTACAGGATCATCGAGGCGGACGACAAGTTCGGTTTCTTCCGACAGATTAAACGATAACGGCATTTCAACATCACTGTCATGCCAGGTCCATCGGAGCGATAATTTATTGCCGATAAAGCTTATATCCGACTGATACTTATAAAAATATCCGTCGTCACCCCTGTACTCATAGCTATATGTATATTTACCGAGGCTCGGCTTGTACGCGGCGCCGAATCCGTTTTCAGCAAAATAATATGAATACTTACGATCATTACGGTCGAATGTGAATTCAGACGGTTCGGACATGTAAGTATATACATCCTGTTCAGTAACATAGTCCCATTCACTCCGATACCAGTTTTTGCCTGTTTCATAGGATTTTTCAAAACTCAGAAGAACCGAGCTGTATGAATAGGTTCCGACATATTCAGCCCAGTCCATATATCCCTCACCGTAGATCCCGTTACCGTCAATATCCAGTCCGGATTCCTCATTTATATATATCTTCTTCAGATAACCACCATCTGATGAAAATGTTTCGTCAATTCTAGTTTCAGGATAGGTATAGTTATTCCATTCCGTATCTGAATAAGTTGTGTAGCTGACAGTATCTTCGAAATGCCCCTGAATATCTGTCTTTAAAAAGCTGCCGATATCAGAATCAACGAGGAAGCGGCATGAAGTAAGGCTGAGAATTATCACTGCTGCGAATACAAATAATATA
>DMKD01000059.1 GCA_003454605.1 Spirochaeta sp.
CCGAATACTATAGAGATCAGGGCTACCACGTGGCCATAATGGCTGACTCAACTTCGCGCTGGGCCGAAGCCCTGCGTGAACTTTCCGGGCGTATGGAGGAAATGCCTGCGGAAGAAGGCTTTCCAGCCTACCTTCCGACCCGTATAGCCGAATTCTATGAACGGGCGGGATATATGACAGTTCTCGACGGTTCAGAAGGTTCGGTTACAATTATAGGTGCAGTTTCGCCACCCGGAGGCGACTTTTCTGAGCCTGTAACCCAGCATACAAAGCGTTTTGTCCGATGTTTCTGGGGACTGGACCGACAGTTAGCAAATGCAAGACATTATCCGGCTATAAGCTGGCTTGATTCATATAGCGAATATCTCGATGACGTCAGCGGATGGTGGGAAAACCAGTCAGGTACAGCCTGGCTGAAAAACCGTTCCGAAATAATGGAGCTTCTTCAAAAGGAAGTAAGACTTCAGCAGGTTGTTAAACTCGTGGGTCCCGATGCACTGCCGGATAGTCAGCGTTTCATCATTGAAGTATGCACACTCTTTAAAAATGCCTTTCTCCAGCAGAATGCCTTTGATGATATCGATCGTTATTCTTCAGTAGAGAAGCAGGTTAGGATGATGGAGATCATTCTCACCTACCACCGGAGGGGAACCAACGCTATCCGCAAGGGAATTACGATTGTAAAACTGCGTCATATGAAGATAGTTCAGGATATTTCACGAATGAAGCTGAGTATACCGAATGACGATATGAAGGGAATGGATAAACTTGAAGCCAGGCTTGAGCGGGCAATGGATCAGCTGGAGAGTATTTATGAGTAGAGAAGAAATTATCAACAAGGAACTTCTTTCAGGACGGGAATATGCCGGTATCGACCAGATTGAAGGCCCGCTCGCATATATCAGAAAGACTCATCCAGTTGGGTACCGTGAACTTGTTGAGTGCATAGACAAAGAGGGTAATATAAGAACAGGACTCGTTCTCGACACATCCGAAGACGTGGTAGTCGTACAAATATTCGAAGGAACCTCCGGTCTGACTCTGCCGCATACAAGAATGCGGTTTATGGGAGAACCTCTTTCGATAGGTGTATCAAGCGACATGCTCGGCCGGGTTTTCAACGGCCTGGGTAAACCGATAGACGGAGGTGCGGCACCCCCAACTGATGAATTGCTGAATGTGAACGGCCTTCCGATCAATCCGACAGCACGTGAATATCCCCGGGACTTCATCCAGACGGGGGTTTCCATCATCGATGGCATGACGACCCTAATCCGCGGGCAGAAGCTGCCTATATTCTCAGGCAACGGCCTGCCGCATAATGAACTTGCAGCGCAGATTGCCCGCCAGGCAAAGATAAAAGGCGATAAATCAAACTTTGCGGTTGTATTTGCCGCAATGGGCGTCAAACATGATGTCGCACGCTACTTTATAGACAGCTTTGAAGAGAGCGGAGTAATAGGCAATGTAGCACTCTTCCTCTCGCTTGCCGATGACCCCTCAATTGAGCGGACTATCACCCCGCGAACGGCGCTAACCCTCGCAGAACATCTTGCATTCAACAAGGGAATGCATGTACTGGTTATCATGACCGACATGACGAATTACTGCGAGTCTCTGCGTGAAATATCTACTCTGCGCGGTGAAATCCCCTCAAGGAAGGGCTACCCCGGCTACCTTTATTCCGACCTGGCGGAACTCTATGAGCGTTCGGGCATGATTAAGGGCTTTGAAGGCTCAATAACACAGCTTCCGATACTTACAATGCCGAATGATGATATTAGCCATCCGGTGCCCGACCTTTCGGGATATATTACCGAAGGACAGATAGTATTTGAACGCGAAATGAACGGACGCGGCATATATCCGCCTGTAGCCGGCCTGCCGTCTCTCTCAAGGCTGATGAAAGACGGTATAGGTGAGGGAATGACGCGTGAAGATCATCCGCATCTTGCGAATCAGCTCTTTGCCGCATACAGCTATGTAAAGGATGTTCGAAATCTTGCATCAGTTATCGGAGAAGAAGAACTCACTCCGCTCGATCATCAGTATATGGAATTCGGCGAGTTTTTTGAGCGTTCTTTTGTTAATCAGAACACTAATGAAAACCGCTCGATCGAAGAAACACTTGACATCGGATGGCAGGCTCTGTCGAAACTGCCTGTTGAAGAGCTTCACAGGGTTACCGAAGATGAGATAGACGAGTATTACGACCGATGAAGCAGAATGTAGCACCTACAAGATCAAACCTCATCAAATTGAAGGATGAACTCAAATTCGCCGAGCTCGGTTATGAACTGCTTGATCAGAAGAGGAACATACTTGTGATTGAGCTTCTTAACCTTGTTGATCAGGCTGTTGAGTATGAATCGAAGGTTAACACATCTCTTGATACCGCTTATTCAGCTCTTCGAGCTTCTGTTCTGCAGATGGGGAAACTCAAGGTGGGAAATCTTACCGGTTCAATTAACGTTGAAAATGAGATCAGACTTAGAGAGAGGCGTGTCATGGGTGTTAAGCTTCCGGTTGTCGAAACAGATTTTAACGATAGCGGCCCGTACTTCAGCCCCTTTGATACTAGTTTTCAGGTTGAAGAGGCCCTCGACAGTTTCAAAGCTTCCCTGAAACTCATGGGACGGCTCGCGGAACTGAAGGTTTCCATAATGCGCCTGGCTCTTGAGGTGAAAAAAACTATCCGAAAGGTCAACGCTCTTGAAAAGATAGCTATCCCTGATTTAAAAGAAACCCTGAATTTCACGATCAGCCGCCTTGAGGAAGCCGAACGTGAAAATTTTATCCTTATGAAACTTGTGAAAACAAGGCTTGAGAAAAAGAAGGAGAGAATGTGAAAGGACCAATTAAAAAAATTCTTGTCTATGTAGATGGTTCCGAAGAATCTATCAATGCGTCCATGTATGCCATAGCACTTTCAAAATCCACTGGAGCGTCAGTGACAGCTCTCTATGTAATCAATACCAGAGCTTTAAATGATCTCGTCAAAGCCAGAATTTTTTTGCAGGAGGAGGAGGTTGAATATCATCAGGATCTCGAACAGGATGCCGAACGTTATCTCAATCATGTAAGAAAGCTGGCCGAACAGAAAAAGGTTGATATAGAAACAATCAGTAAATCAGGTACAATCCACCGGGAGATAAAGGCAGAGATTAAAGAAAAAGAATTTGATCTTTTGATTCTCGGAGGAGTATCAAGTATTAGAAGCAGACGTGATGAATTCTTTAATGAAACCGATAGAGCTATGCGATCCGTCACATGTCCCGTTCTTGTCGTAAGGGATGAAGATCTTGTCTGGGATATTTTTGAATCTTCATAGGAGGGGATTATAAAAATACATCCGTGTATTTTTATAATTTAGCAGTTTGAAAATGCACAGCATTTCAAACTGCACCTCACAGCACCGTCCTCCGTGGCGGGTAAATTATAGGAGGGGATTATGGGATTTCTTGAACTTCTGAATAAAAATTTAATTAAGGTACCGCTTGAAAATACATCTAAAAATGATGTTCTTGAAGAACTTGTAAATATGATTGCTGCTGAAGGAAAGCTGAATAATAAAGATCTGGCCCTGCAGGATGTCCTGAATCGGGAGATCCTCGGAAGCACCGGGTTGGAACGTGGAATAGCAGTTCCGCACGCTAAGACAGCGGCTGTTGATGATATGGTAATGGCTGTCGGTATTGCACCTAAGGGCATTGATTTTGAAGCCCTTGACGGAGAACCTTCTTCCTTGTTTTTTATGATTCTGGCCTCACCCAATCAGGCCGGAGCTCATATTGAGGTATTGTCGGATATTGCCAAGGTAACCCGTTCAGCTGCGATTTGCAGGCTCATGCTTGCGGCGGTGAACGCCGAAGAGATCATTGAACTTTTTGAGGAATAATGGCTTATTTATTACTCTTTGTCCTTCGCCTTCTCAGCGGGAAGAATAACCTGTACATGCGGATATGGTATTGAAATATTTTCATCTCTGAAGCGCTTCCATATCTCACGGTTAATTTTATCATGGGCGTCATATTTATATTTCACATCGGAAATCCAGGTAAAAAGGCTTATATCGAGTCCGGAATCTCCAAAACTCTTAAACCTGGCTATCGGTGCAGGCTCCTTTAATGCATATTCGCTGTTCACAGCTATTTTCTCAAGAACTGCAATAGCATGCTCTGGATCATTATCATAGGATATTGAAATCTTGTTAATAACAACTATCTTTCTATCAGCATATGAATAGTTATGAACAACGTTCTCAACAAAATTAGAATTCGGAACAATAATGCTTTCATTTGCAAGGGTAGTAATGTTAGACGAAATGAGTTTTATCTGGCTGACCGTCCCCTCAATTCCGTTTATTAATATTCTATCGCCTTCCTTCACCGGCCGGCTGAAAATGATTATAAGCCCTGCGATCAAATTTGCGACTATGGACTGTAAACCGAAACCGAGACCAATACCTAACACTCCGAATAAGAGAGTGAGAGCTGAGAGATCAACACCGATAAACGACATTCCTATCATTATAACGATGATCATCACGCCATATTGAATTATGGAAGTAAAACTGAATTTCTTTGAATCATCAAAACCCATACGATCAAGAAGATCCCGGTTGATCATCTTTTTAACGGTTTTTCCAATCCAGGAGCCAATGTAAAATACAGGTATAGTGAGAATAATCGTAATTATTGTAATTCTGGTTCCGCCGGATTCAATAAAAGGCTGGTTGAGTACATCAAATATCATCCTCAGATACCGAATTGTTTCGGCTCCGAGCATACTGCTGACAAAAATACCAATAAGTATGAGATAAATTATGTTTATGCCCCGTCTGACCCACTTTTTTGCAGTTGCTTTATTTTCCTCTTTCGCCTTGGATCTGTCGATTAAAACAGCTATTCCTCTTTTAATGAGCTTGAAGATGAAAAATATAACTGTAATCGGAAGAATAAACCTTAATAGAAGGCCGAAGAGGTTGAAAGGAAGGCTAATGTTGCCGATTTCTATCTGAGTAAAAAATACATTGTTTAATATCTCTTTAATATTTTCCATACGCTATTTAAACCTGAAAACATTTTTATGTAAAGTGATTTGCAGTTATATTGCTTTCATATATAGAATAATTTATATCGATATATTTTTATAAATATTTTGACAATTTAGATAATCCGTTTTATCATGTATATTAATTACTACAGTTTTACTCATAATTTGTGCAACAGCCTATCTTGAATAACCGCCGGACACTCGGCAGAAAGAAAACTTAGGAGATGTACATGGTAGAAGTTAAAGATCCTGCCCAGGAACTAACAGACGAACAAATCATTGAACAGACAGACATCGTAGTCGGTGAATTTATCGGGAAAAAGGGTGCCCTTATTCCGGTTCTTCAAACGCTACAGGATTTATTCGGGTATTTGCCCGAGACAGCCCTGAAACGAACAGGTGAGCAAATGAACATTCCATTCAGCGAAGTAGCCGGAGTAGTTAGTTTTTATAAATACTTCTCCATTATTCCCCGCGGAAAATATCTCATAAGGGTATGTCTCGGTACATCGTGCTATGTACGCGGCGGAAAAGAAGTGCTGCAAAGTCTTAAGGAAAACCTTGGAATCGATATAGATGAAACAACCGAGGACCAACTTTTTTCATTAAAGATCGGACGCTGTTTCGGCGCCTGCGGTCTTGCCCCAGTAATAATGATTAATGATGATATCTACCGTAGGGTAAAACCTTCCAAAGTAGGTGAGATCCTCCAGAGCTATAAGATAATGGAGGCTGAGAATGATTAAGAGTATAAAAGATCTTGAAAAAATAAAAATTGACAATAAGGAAAAAATCGATTTCAGAATGCTTTCGACTCAAGTCACGGACAACATCGAAGCAGAAATGATATCAGAAAACGGTAGATACGACATAGCTCTCTGCATGGGCACAAGCTGCCAGTCATCAAAGTCTACAGAGGTTGCTGAAGCTCTCGATGCGGTAATAAAGAAATACAAACTCGAAAACAAGATTACCATAGTCAGAACCGGTTGTAACGGTTTCTGTGCTGTAGGACCTATCATGGTCATGTATCCCGGAGGTATTCTCTATCATGGAATGGATGCCGAAGATGTTCCAGAAATTTTTGATGAACATATCATTAATCATCGCCTCGTTGAAAGATGCATGTATCATCATCCGGTATCAAATGCAGTGATTCCCCGCTATATGGACCTTCCGTTTTTTGCCAAGCAGGAGCTTAGGGTCCTCCGGAATAAGGGAATAATTGATGCTGACAGCATAGACGAGTATATCGGACGCGACGGATATTTCGGCTTTGCCAAAGCTGTAACTGAAATGTCTTCTGAAGATGTGATTGAGGAAGTTAAACAGTCCGGACTGCGCGGACGCGGCGGGGGCGGATTTTTAACCGGCCTTAAATGGTCATTCTGTAAAAACTCAAAAAGTGATAAAAAGTATATTCTCTGTAATGCCGATGAAGGTGACCCCGGCGCTTTCATGGACAGAAGTATTCTTGAATCTGATCCTCATTCGGTAATCGAAGGGATGCTGATAGGTGCATTTGCCATTGGAGCCGACGAAGGCTACATTTACTGCCGCGCTGAATATCCGCTGGCATTAACCCGTCTTGAAACTGCCATTGCAAAATGTGAAGAATACGGCCTGCTAGGAGATAACATCCTTGGAACAGGTTTCAACTTCAGACTCAACATTTCAAGGGGTTCAGGCGCCTTCGTCTGCGGTGAAGAAACCGCTTTAATGAATTCTATCGAAGGTAAACGCGGCGAACCGAGACCCAGGCCTCCTTTCCCTGCAGCCAAAGGTTTATGGGGTAAGCCTTCAGTCCTTAATAATGTAGAAACCTTTGCGAATATTCCGATTATTCTCTTCAACGGTTATGAATGGTACAGGACAACCGGGACCGAAAACTCACCCGGAACAAAGATATTCGCACTTACGGGAAATGTCAGGAATGTCGGTCTTGTCGAAGTGCCGATAGGAACTAGCCTCGGTGATTTAATCTATGATATCGGCGGAGGAATGCAGGAGGGCAAGATCTATAAATCAGCCCAGATAGGCGGACCTTCAGGCGGTTGTATTCCAAAGAGTCATTTGAGTG